>JAEWHU010000096.1 GCA_023387635.1 Bacillota bacterium | reverse complement strand
CTTCTTTTCTCTTTAAATTTAGTCTCAATCGTTCTAATTCTATTTTATCAATACTATATTCAACGCTTGCAACCTTATCTCCTTTATCCACAACATCATCTACTGCAACAAATAGTTCTACTAAAGAGGCCGTAATTTTATCCTCTGGATATATAATTTGTTCCTTCCGAGGATAATATAAGGTTACTCTTGCAGTTGTTTCTACCTCTAAATTACCTTTTGTAACTTGTTTTAGATCCGTAATCTCTGCATCTTCTTCCTTACTATCATACTCAATTAATAATGCATTTTCACTTTCTGTTAGTTTTGATAACATTTCATTCTCACTTGAAACATCACTTACATTCCTTTTACAACTAGTCAACATGATGGTAGAGAAAAGGAAACACAAGGTTCCAAGATATTTTATATTAATTTTCAACATAGACTTGGTCCCCCTCCACTAATCCTTCTTTTATTTCAACCAACATATTATCCGATACACCAGTTATGACATAAGTCTTAACTTTTTTTCCATCTATACTCCGATATACATACTCACCATTAGTATCTCTATAAAGAGTGTATACAGGAATAGTTAACACATCCTCTTTTTTATCTTCTACAACACATACAAGAACATAATCTCCTTGTCTAATCTCTGATTCGTCTCCTTGATATAAAAATGTGGATATTGGTGTTTCATTTCTCATAATTAAAGATGCGTAAACATCCTTATCATATGGTATATAACTGATGTCATATTTTTTTCCATTCTTAAACATATAGTAATCTTCACTATTATTAATATCTGTTTCTGATATGTAACCACAAGTAACTCTAGTATCCTTTTGGTCTACAATCCCAATAATTAAGGTATCTTCATTGACCTGATTTCCTTTTGAAAGATTAGATAACGCCACAATTTTCCCATCAAATGGTGCAAGTATCTTATGTCGATTCAAATTACTTTTTGCTTCTTCTAAATTCTCATTTAACTTCTTTAATTCAACTTCATAGAGTTCCTTTTTTACTTTCATATTTTCATCAAGGATTTTTATATCATATTCATATAATATTTCTTGCATCTTATTATCTTTATTCGTTTCTCTCATATCTAAGACATCCACATTTATACTACTGTCTTTTTCATCACTATTTTCTAATTTATCATTGTTAGCAACTTCATTCTCAATTTTGTTATTCTCGGTATTTTTGCTATTATCATTACTTTTCTTTATTTGCGCTCTCAATTCATCCAAATAAGTTGTCTTTAATATCTTCTCTTGCTCTATTTCATGTTTTGTATTTTGGTATTGAGTCTTTAACATCTCTATGGATTCTTTAATTTGTTCTACCTTGTTTTGGTGTGATTCATTATTTAGTTCCGCTAATTCATCCCCTTCTTTCACTTCATCACCAATTTTTACATAATAAGAAAGAAACTCACCTTGTCTTTTAAAAGTTAATTCTTCCGTATAAGGAATTACATAGCCTTCTAAAACTCTAATATTACTAATCTCTCCTATAGTAGCTGTTTCTGTTACCTCACTAATACTTATAGGTTCTATTAACCTAATGTTTTCTTTACTTTCTTCCTTTTTACATCCGAGAACAAGACTTGGTACAAACATCAAACATATTATTAATAATATTCTTTTTAAATTCATATTTCCCCCATTAACGTGTAATTACAACATCTCCGAATTCAAGTCCACTTGTTATTTCCACTGAATTATTACCTTTCATCCCAACGGCTACTTCTTTCATACTACGTATTCCATCTTCATTAATATAATATACATAGTTAAATCCTTCTGCTTTTCTAAGTGCTCGATTTGATATTGTTAGTACATCGTCTTTTTGTTCTAATATTAGATTAATGGTCCCCCTAACTCCTACACTCAAATTAAAATTCGGTTCCAATAATTCAAAATATACTATCTCCTCATTTTGGGCATCATGAGAAACTACAGCTTCATATACATCTTCTCCACTTAGGCCCATTTCAATCTGCACTATGTCACCATCAATAAAATATGGTGCATATTCCGTTTCTACTCGAAATGCACAATGTGAATTATCAATAATTCGAATAACCTTCTCCTCTAATGTAGCATAACTTCCCTCAAGATTATCTTTTACGAAGGATACCATTCCATCGATTCCTGCATAAATTTTACTAGTCTCACGTAACTCATCGTATGTATTCATTCTTAACTTATCAATATAAAGGGTATCTTCATATTGATTTATACTTGATTTATATTTCTTTTCTATATTTTCTACGCTCTCATTATATGCCTCTTTTGTAATGATTCCTTGTTTATGTAATTCTTCTTCTTTTTCTAATTCTAGATTCTTTAAAGTTTTCGTATACTTTATTTGTATTTCATTTGTATGAATTTGATATTCTAAATTCTTAATGTCTTCTACTGCATTACCTAAATCAAGCTCTGCAATTAAATCACCTTTTTTAACTGCACTTCCTGTTTCTACATATACATTTTTTACTTTTTTGCCCTCTAAATGAAAAGATAAACTTTCATCTTTTAGCTGGACATAAGTACAATATATTAATTTACTATTTACTAAATCTTCTCTTTTTACGGTTTCTACATTGTAGTCTACATCTTTTGTCGCTTGTACTACTAAAGTTGGTCTTGCTTCTTCTACAGGTAATAGACTACAACCTGCAAGTAACTGACTTGAACATAACGCTAAATATAAGAGTTGTTTTTTTGTCCTAATTTTATGATTCCACATAATAATTATCCTTCCTAATCCTTATAATTCTTTGTTTGTATAAATTGTATATGTTGTAATCTAAATTATTTTGTCTTTATATATATAATACTATTAATTTACATAAAGTTCAATCAATAAACTATATAAATTTACATTTTTTTTATATAAATAATCAAAAAAAGGAGCTTTTACTCCATGACTTGAAATAAGTCATGGAGTAAAAGCTCCTTTAAACTATAATATTAACTAAATCTAAACCAATCAAAATCAAAATTACTTCCTGGTAAAAAGATAAATTGTACCTTATAGTATCCTTTTTTAGGTGAAATCTCATATTCCCAAACTTCATATTCTTTGGAATAAGTTATTTCTACCACCTCTTTTATTACTTTATCCTCCTGTACAAATTGTATATGTATGGTATTAACTTTTGTATTACTACGACCACATATAGTAATTTTACAACATTCCTTCACAAAGTCCATAAAATCAAACTCGATGGATACATTATTACCTATGTTCTCAATTCTTCCATCCCTATAAGTGAAAGAATCTCCGTATATTCCATTGTTCTCTATAGCTTTTAGTGTCTTATCAGATTTGTTTATCTTAGTGAAGATAAATCCTTTCACTTCTACCCGCCTGTTTAATACAATAGTGAGTGTTTTTATTCCCTTAAGAAGATATGGCAACTTATATGTTTTCTCTTGATAGGTATTCCAGATTGGCGTAGCCATATATAAAGTGTTCAGAATTAAATTACTGCCCACCTCACCTGGCATACCTTCCCAGATCTCAATAGGGATTTCATCAGAATTTAATGAATAAATTGGTATTGTAATTTCATCGGAACCATATTCTCCAAAGTCAACCCCCTTAAATCCAATATGGGTAACATCACCTTCCCTTGTTGCAACTCCACCTTCTTTACCATTATCAATAATACAGTTACTAACATTATATAATGCTGCTGCTACAAATTCATATGGATTTATATTAGCCTCCCCTATGTTTGAGACAATGAATTCATATTCAGATATAACCGTTGGTCTACTTGTGCCATTTCTACAAGAACACTGTAATCTAAATTCTCCATCACCTAGGGCTGTCACTTTAGCTTTATAACCATCAATCTCTAAGCTTGCTAAATTACTAGGAATGCCACCCTTCGTTACTACTTTCCACTCTAGCTCCTTATAGGTTGCATTCCTTGGATATATCTTTGCCAAGACCTCTACTTCTTTCTTCTTATCGTCTAAATACATGGAACCATTTCTTGTTAACTCTATTTTTCTAACTGGTATTTCATGATTTTTAATGGTTGAAGAAGCAATAGCTTCCGTGTTAATAAAGGAACTACCTTCTCCATTTATAGCTAATAATGTTATTACACTATCTGGTAATGAACTAGAACTTACTCTTACTTTAATCTCACCCTCACTCTTTGTAGCTGCTATCATTGCTAATAATTTGCCTTGGAATAATCTTCTACTTACCCCTTTATACTGGTCATAATCTGTACTATCTCCATTATCAAGGCCTACTAATCTTCCTGCACCACTAACACTAACATGGACACGATTATTGGCATTTTTTACTTCATAACCATCTTTATCCTCCATCGTTATTTCAATGAATATCATATCTATTCCATCTGCAATTAATGTTGTCTTATCTGGTTTTAATACTATTTTTTCACTTTCCGAGAAGGAATGCATAAAATCCGTTGCTATTACTTCACCATCATCATTATAAGCTACTGCTTTAATCTCACCTGCTTTATAAGGCAATTGCCATGCACCGTAGAGCCTTGTTCCATGTTCATGGTCAATATCATAAGTACCCACAGAAACTTCATTGCAAAATAGTTCAATCTTTGGTGCATTGGAATATACCCTAATATCAATTAATTGTCCTTCATTAAAATCCCAGTAAGGTAGAATATGTATCATTGGACTAATTTTATAATCTGTCCATTCTGCTTGATAAAAGTAATAGCTATCCTTTTTAAATCCTGCGGTATCAATTTGTCCAAAGTAAGAATTCTTAGTAAAGTATGGAGTTGGTTCTCCAATGTAATCAAAACCAGTCCATATGAATTGCCCAAAGGTGTATTTTGCATCTCTATCTTTTTCGATAACATACTGAGTATTCTTAGCTCCCCATGCGGTATGGCAATTACCAAGGGAGGAGCACTGCTCATCTTCATAGGTCACTGAAGCATTATCTGCTGGAAAATGATAAATTCCTCTACTTTGTATGGTAGATGCAGTTTCGCTGCCATATATAATCCAATGTGGGTATCGTTTATGATGTTCCTCATATAAGTACTCTCCGTAGTTATATCCTGCTATAAGAAGTTCCTCTGTACACCTTTGTGTGTTTTCCCAAGCCATAAAGTTAGATCCCATGGTAACATATCCGTTTTGTTTTGGATCATGAGTTAACACTAATTCTTTTAACATTTTAGTTATTTCTAAACCTCTAACGCCTGCATGTGTATCATAGATTTCATTACCAATACTCCACAGTATAACACTTGGGTGATTTCTATCTCTTCTTATCCAACTTGCTACATCTTTTTCAACCCATTCATTAAAAAATCTTGCATAATCATACTCTGTTTTTGGCATTTCCCACATATCAAATCCTTCGGATACAATTAACATTCCAAGTTCATCTGCTAGTTCCATAAACTCTTTAGAAGGCATATTGTGGGATGTTCTTACACCATTTACACCCATCTCTTTTAACATCACAAATTTTCTTCTCATGGCAGTTTTATTAAATGCAGCTCCAAGCGCTCCAAGGTCGTGATGTTCACATACTCCATGTATTTTTACATTTATATCATTAAGATAGAATCCTGTATCCTTATCAAACCTTATGGTTCTAAATCCCATCTTTTGTCTAGCCTCATCAATAAGCTCATTATCTTTTCTTAAGGTAGTTATTACTGTATATAGATAAGGTTCTATAGTGGACCAAAGAATTGGATGAAAAACCTTTAAGTTTTGACTTTTGGATATAACTCCCTGGCCAACAGGTAGAGTATCTTCCTGCCTTACCACTAATTCATTTTCTCTATTATATATCTCTTGAATTATGGTATAGGATGAGGTGTCTTCTGCATCACAAAA
>JAEWHU010000090.1 GCA_023387635.1 Bacillota bacterium | reverse complement strand
AAAATAGAACTTCGGTGGACTTATATTATGATGAAGAGATATATGGTATAAATCGTAAACTTGTTAAAGTAGGAAGTGGATTAGATAAGATTAACTTAAAGAAAGTAAAAACTGGTGATGTATACCTAGCAATCCCTGAAGATGAAATAAGAACTACAGCACAAATACGAGGAGTATCCTTTAATCACTGGTATTCAAGGAAACTTGAAATGTTTAATTTTTCAGAGATAAAACTTAAAGCAACATTTCGTACATTTATAAATACTACTTATGCAAATAAGGTATTAGAGGGTAATCAATCATTTTCTATAACATCAGCAGGTATTACTAAAAATGATATGATAAAACGTAAACAAAGCTATTACGGAGAGTATTATATCCCATCGAATGTACATGCTGTGGCTAAGGGTTATGATGTATATGATTATGCATCCAAGTACGGTGTGACTTACAGAGAAGATTTTTGGAAGAAAGCTGGTTATATCATAGTTAACTTTGATATCGTTATTGTTGGTAATGATGGGAAAGAAAGACTAAGCTATCTGAATGGTTCAAATTATCTGAACAATGGACACTGTAGTATGTGGGTAATGGAGGGAGGAATCCCTACGAAAACAGATTATGATGGAGTGGAATTTAATTTCAAGGCAGGAGATATAGTTTTATATCATACTGACAAGTCCATTAAAGATGATTACACAGCGGGCGGAACTCATTAAAGAGTTGTAACAGAATTGCCAAGTGAATAAAGAAAATTCTAATACAAATGATTGGAGGTAGGTTCTATCAATTATATATTTCTTGTGTATATGATAATGTTTCATATTTTTATCCCAACTTATAAAAATAATCATATAAATATTCTCTCTTACAAAAGTGATAATATGTTTAGAATAGACTATGGTAAAAACAAATCTAACAAATCTAATATATCCAATATATCCAACAAATCTAATAAAAAATTAATTCTTAAAGTAAATGATGACACCATAGAGTGTAGTTTAAGTGAGCTTCAATTATCCTATGACATGGAGTTATTTAATGAAAAAACATCTTTACTAGAATACTCTAATAAATTATATGATGATATCAATCAAGATGGTCTATTCTATATTCCAGAACTCCAACTTAAAGTAAAGGAAATAACCGTTTCTGCAACAGTTAATCAGGATAAATTAATGATTTACTTAATACATAATTTGAAAAGTTACAATCAATTTGCTAAGGATGCGACGGTAAAGATTGAAGGAAATAAATTTACATATACGAAAGAAGTATTTGGGCAAGGTATTGTACTAGATAAACTAATAGAGGAGGTAAATCATTCACTTGATAATTGGAATGGAAACGATATTGTCATCCAAGTTGATGTCATATCTATTAAACCTGACATATTACGTGCAGATCTAAAAAAAAGTAAAGATATATTAGGCGAATTCACAACAAAGTTCATACCAAATAAAGAAAGAGAAAATAATTTGCTTAATGGTATAGAATTCATTCATGGATATGTACTTAAACCAGGTGATATTTTTTCGGCTAGGAACGAACTTGAACCTTTCACAAAAGAGAATGGATATGACATATCAAACGCATTTTCGGAAGGTGATTTGGTTCAAAGTGTGGGTGGGGGAGTTTGTCAATTAACAACGACACTCTATAATGCAGTATTATATGCAGAACTTGAAATAATTGAGCGTTTCGAACATTCTATGCAAGTAAGCTATGTAGAAGCTTCAAGGGATGCCACAATAACTACGAAGTATAAAGATTTTAAGTTTAGAAACAATACCAATGGAAATATAATTATTGCTGGAAAGGTTATAAATGGAGAGATTTCCTTTACCTTATATGGTAAAGAAGAACGAGATATAAAAAATAGAAGAATTGACTTTCAAGTAATTAAGAAACGCTATATAACTCCTGAAAAGGCTGAAATATTTATGGATAAATCCCTTAAAGGTATCAAAGAGTCCTTAGTTAGAGAAAGTAGATTTGGTTCAGAAGCTGAATTATATAAAATAATTTATATTAAGGATAAAGAAGTGGATAGGATTTTGATAAATACAAGTAAGTATACACCTTTAACAAGTCTTATTCGGATAGGATATGATTGAAATATTGACAATTATGAAGTATCGTAAATACCTATTATGATTAAATATAAAAGGAGTGGGACTTAACCGTATATGGGTTTGTCGCACTCCTGTATTATTATAAATATTATTCTTCGTTAAGTTCTTTTGGTAATATATCTATGTGTACTTTATCGATTCGATTCTTGTCTAGAGCATCAACGGTATACCGTATATTTTCATCTATTATACTTTCGCCAACTTCAGGTAGATGGTCAAGTAAATAAATCATATGACCTGCAATGGAATCATAATCATCAGATTCTAAATGTAATCCTAAAACTTCATTAATTTCGCCTAATTTAGTATTACCATCAGCAATATATTCGTTTTCTGAAATACATTGAATAGAATCTTCCTCGTCATCATCATATTCATCACGTATATCACCGACAATTTCTTCCAATAAATCTTCTAAAGTAATTAACCCGGCAGTGGCACCATACTCATCTAAAACAATAGCGATTGGTATGGACTCTTTTCTCATTTCGATAAGTAGTTCGGAAGTTTTTTTGTATTCATAAGTAAAGTAAGGTTCTCGCATAATGTTTTTAATACAAAAATCTTCGATAGGCCCATTATAAAAGAATAAATCCTTTAAGTTAATAATTCCTATTACATTATCACGGGATTCACTATAAACGGGCATTCGTGTATATTTATCAATTGAGAATAATTCTAATAATGCATCATAAGATAAAGACTCTTCAGTAAACACCATGTCAACTCTTGGAACCATTACATCTTTTGCTAATGAGTCACCAAAGTCTACTACGTTAGTTATCATTCTACGTTCTTCACTTTCAATAACACCTTCTTCATGGCTAACTTCAACCATGGAACGAAGTTCATCTTCCGTAATTACCGAAGACTTTGCCTTAGGATTTATGTGTAATAAATATAGTATACCTAGTGATATTTTTTCAACAATATAAATAATAGGAGTCATAATTAAAGTGATAACAGTAATTATGCTACCATATCTTAAAGAAATTTTTTCAGAATATATGGTTGCTATAGTCTTTGGGATTATTTCGCCAAAGATAAGTATTAACAGCATAATAATACCTGTTCCTATAACTATTCCAATACTTCCAAAACGATGTATGGTAAGTGTAGTGGCAATTGATGCAGCAGTCAAATTGACAATAATACTGCAAATTAATAATGCATTTGTAAATTTCTGTGGGTTCTCTATTAGCTTGTTAACAGTTTTTGCTCTCTTAACATTATCCTCTGCAAGACTTCTTATTCTAAGTTTATTAACACTTGAAAGTGCAGCTTCTGCAGATGAGAAGAAAGCCGATGTTAGCAATAGAATACCTAATATGATCAGTTGCGTGACTTCACTTGGGTCCAAAATATCATCTCCTAATTCTTTGGGTGGCAATTATAACTATAAAATTATCATAATTACAATATGTATATAGCTCATAAATCTTAATGACTATTTATAATATAAAATAATTAGTAGAGGTAAGATGTTATAAGTGCCTATTTGTTTATAAGTTAACTATTTATTTTTTGGTATAATTGCTATAATTTTACATGATTTTATGTGGAATGTCAACCTCGTATAGGAGTCTTTAAAATAGTAATTGTATTGAAAAATTTTACACATTATGGTAATATTGGAGGAACGACTTAAAATATATTACACAAAAATTTTGATATGGGGATATTCATGGACGAGCAAAAGAAAGAAAAAGAAAAACGAAAGTTCTTTAAAAAATGGAAGGTTAAAGACAACAGTAAAGGTGATTCTATTAATAAAAAAAATTATACCACCCTTCAAAACATGATGTATGTTATGAAGGGCACATTTAAGTGGCAAAAAATTCTCATACCTTTGTTATGTATCAATGCTATAGCGGAAGCTTCGTTGCCTTTCATATGGGTTATTATTCCCAAGTATATTTATGAAGTTGTTGAAAAAAATAAAGGCATGAATGCCCTTATAAAGGTAATTATAATATCAGCTATTGTACAGATAACACTTCTTGCAATATATACTTTTATAAATCACGAGGTATGGTGGAGATTTATATCAGCCCGAATGAAATTTATTAATCTAAAACTTAGAAAATCTTTAACAATGAGTTATGAGAATCTTGAAAATCCAGAAATGTTAGATTGGTTACAAAAAGCTGGAGATGCAACTGGTGGTAATACAAATGGTTTAGAAGGAATTATGCATTCTTTTCGTACAGGGTTAGTAAATATCATAAAAATTATTGCATCTTCAGCAATTATGTTTACTTTGAATCCACTTATTATATTGGTAATGTTTTTCTTAGCATTTCTTCATTTTCTTCTTATTGATTATACAAAGCGAATTGATAAATTAAAAACATGGGATCCATTAGCAAAGCAATGGAGAAAATTAAATTATATGGACAATGTTACTACAAATTTTGATTATGGAAAAGATATTAGGTTATTTCATATGAAAGTTTGGTTACATGAGAAACAAAAAGCATTGCATAATGAAATACATAAAAAATTTGTTGAACATAAGAATCGTTGGTTAAAATGTGGTATTCTAAATCAATTTATAGGACTATTGCAAGAAGGAATACTTTATGTTTGGCTTATTTATTCGGTTATTTATAAAGATTTATCTATTGCCAATTGCTTAATGTATTTTGGTACCATACGTACATTTATAGGAACAATTTCTTACACTTTAGATAATTTAGCTGAAATAAGAAGACAGAGCTTGCAGATTAATGACTTTCGCACATTCGTAGAATATCCAGATAATTATTCTAATATAGAAGCAAGTAAGGTAATACCAATTCCTAAAGATGACAATTATGAATTTACATTTGACCATGTTTCTTTTCGTTATCGTGGTAGTGAACAATATGCTCTTAATGATTTAAGTCTAACACTATATGCCAGAAAGCGACTAGCTGTTGTTGGACTTAATGGCGCTGGTAAAACTACCTTTATAAAATTGCTTTGTCGTCTTTATGAACCTACCAAAGGAAGAATACTTCTGAATGGAATTGATATAAGAGAATTTGATCTAGTAGAGTATCATAAGCTAATTGCACCTGTATTCCAAACGGTTGAATGTTTTGCATTTCCAATCTGTGAAAATGTATCCATGAAACCGCCAGGGGATACGGATGTAGAACTTGCGTTATCCTGTCTTAACATGGCAGGTTTAGAGGAAAAGATATCATCCCTACCAAAAGGAGTTCATACTGAAATGCTAAAGGTTCTCCATGATGATGGAATTGATTTATCTGGTGGAGAAAAACAAAAACTAGCTCTTGCAAGAGCATTATATAAAGATGCACCTATAGTTGTACTGGATGAACCTACTTCAGCACTAGATGCAATAGCTGAGTATAATCTTTACATGGATTTTGATAAAATGATAGGTGATAAAACAGCGATATATATTTCTCATAGGCTTTCTAGTACTAAGTTTTGTCATTCCATCGCTATGTTTCATAATGGTTCAGTAATTGAATATGGAACCCATGAAGAACTTCTGTTAAAAGGCGGAGAATACGCAAATATGTTTTTAGTACAAGCACAATACTACAAAGAAGTTGATGAGGAGGTAGCTTGCTGTGAATAATAATAAAAAAGACATGATGTCTCAGGTAAAGCTTGTTTTACACACTTTATCTTATTTCTATAAGGACGCCATAAGCTATAAACCTTTTTATTTTGTTATAATCATTTTTTCCATATTGGTAAATGCCCTATCACCTTTTATTAATATTATTTTACCCAAATATATTATAGATGAATTATTAGGTGAGAGAAGGCTAACATATTTAGCTTTCATTGTTATAGTTACAATCATTAGTAATTTTATATGTAATGCTATAAAAGATATTATTCGGGAAACCCTAGGAAAGTATTCGGATAGTTTTGAACGTTATTTTAAAATAAAAATGAGCTATAAAACAATGGATATGGATTATGAACAAACAGAAGATCCCACTGCTCTTGAACAAATATCCAAAGCCAAAACTGGAATGGATTGGTACTCTGGTGGTATAAACGGACTTACATACTGTTTTGTTTCTATTGTTTCATCCATTATAACCTTATGTGGTGTTATATATTTGTTAGCAACAGGCTCTATTGCTATCCTTTTTATTAGTATAATTACAGTTATATTTCGTTCTATAATTACTAGTAAAATCAATGCTATAAATGTTAAATATTTCAAAAAGCTTGTAGCTATAAATCGTGGATTTGGTTATATATATTGGGAATTATCCAATTTTAGATTTGGCAAAGATGTTCGTCTATATGGTTCTACCGATATGATGTTACATAAAGCAGACTCCTATAATACGTCTATGACAAGTAAATGGAAGGAACAGTCAAGAGAAACACTTACCTTAAGTGAACTTGATGTATGCATTAATGCCATAAGTACTTCTCTTTGTTATCTATATCTTGGATTTCTTATGATTGGTAAAAGTATTACCATTGGTGACTTTTATATGTTATCCAATGCTGGGTCTACCTTTGGGGAATCTTTACGTAATATAATATGGAACGTACAAGAAATCCATAAAAAATCAACTTTTATGGAAGAATATATTACATTTATGGATTATCAAAGTAATTTAGTTAAGGGAAATAGAGATGTCCCAAGAACAGGAACTTATGAATTTAAATTAGTAAATGTTGGTTTTAAATATCCAAGGCAAGAAGAATTTGTATTTAGAAATGTCAATTTGACTTTGTCTAATAATGAGCATTTATCCATTGTTGGATTAAATGGTGCAGGTAAAACTACTTTCGTCAAATTATTATGTAGATTATATGATGTAACAGAAGGTGAAATACTTTTAAACGGTATAAATATAAAAGAATTCGATTATGACCAATATATGAATTTATTTTCAGTAGTATTTCAAGACTTTCGTTTGTTTGCATTTAGTATTAAGGATAATATAATGGTTAATAGTAGTTTAGAAAAATTAGATAATAAAGATTTGGACGAACTACAATCACTTTATGGTCTGTGTGGTTTAGAAGAAAAAATAAATTCCCTAAAAGATGGTGCTAATACTTTATTATATAAAGAATTCTCCGATGAAGGAATAGAGCCATCTGGAGGAGAGGCACAGAAAATAGCTATCGCAAGGGCTCTATATAAAAATGCACCAATTGTAATCTTAGACGAACCAACTGCGGCCCTTGACCCAGTAGCAGAATATGAGATATATAATCACTTTGACAACCTGGTTGGAGGCAAGATGGCTTTATATATTTCCCATAGATTATCCTCATGTAAATTCTGCGATAGAATTGCAGTTTTTTCAAAAGACACCATTGCAGAATATGGAACTCATGATGAATTACTAAGGATTACAGATGGTATCTATGCACAGATGTTTACGGCACAAGCTACGTATTATGAAAATTAATAGTTTACCATGTTAATTTATATAAATCATTAATGATAATTTTTCTTAAGTTTATATATGTTTTCCAATTATTTTATACTTGTTTTATAATTATAAACATAGTAAAATAAAGATTGCATGTAACTTATAAACATATGATAATATGGTTAGATTTAATGCCAATGTATAGAGGAGATATATGAGAAAGAAGTCACATATTGCGTTAACCACCTATTTAATTCAAAATATAGGTGATATTGAATTAAAGAGACATAAATATTCCTTTTATATTGGAAGCTTATTGCCAGATTGTGTACCGTCTTTTATAACAAAAAGACATTGCATTGAAGATACATTTCATAATTTAAAAAAAGAAATTGAAAAAATAACAATATATAACGACATTAATAAAGGTATCAATTCTTATTACTTTTTAAAACTTGGTGTGATTACTCATTTTATTGCAGATTATTTTACCTATCCACATAATAGTATATATGAAGGCAATATATCAGCGCATTGCGTATATGAAAAGGAATTAAAATTTGCATTAAAAGAATATATCAAAGTTTGTACTAATAACAAAGAAATGTATTTTATGAATGATAATATAAGAAATAATGAAATGCAATTTAAGAATTCAGTGGATGAAATCTGTAATTTTATTAAGGAAAAGCATGAAGAATATTTAAAACAAGATATTGTTCATAAAGTAGACTGTGAATACATTATACATGTATGTAAAAGTGTAGTGGACTATATTATTCAGATATTTGAATTACGATTGATAGAATTGAGTGAAAAAGAGGCTAGAATAGCCTAATTAATATAGGGATATCTAAAATAATTATTTTTTAGATATCCCTTTTTGTAATATTCTGATATAATATGGGGGATGGTACTATTTATGATTTAAGTAAAGATTAAAAATGAGAGGTAAATTTTATGCTTGAAAAGTATTATTTGGCAATTGATATTGGTGCTTCCAGTGGTAG
>JAEWHU010000349.1 GCA_023387635.1 Bacillota bacterium | reverse complement strand
GCTTGCTTTCCGATACAATTGGATGTTTCATTTTGCAAGGTCACGGCCACGTATAGCGAACGACATAGTCGTGAGCTGTGGATGTGACAGCAAACAAAACAACTTACTTTAAGCTGTTTAATCTTTTCAGAATTAACATTGGCTTTTTAACTAATAAGTTAAACAATTTGTTATTTCCGTTGTTGATTTCTCAACGTTTACTGTTTTGGTTTGTTTCTATTCATCTCTTATAGAGGATACTCTATTAAGATTCATAGAATGAAAATTTTAAGAATTTTCAAGGTTGTTTTACTGTTCAATTATCAAGGTTCTTTACTGTCGTCGCCGACAACTTTTATATGTTATCACATCTTTCGACATTTGTCAACATATTTTTTTATTTATTTTTATTTTATTACTTTCGGTATCGACCTTTTAAATCATTTCCTCAAGCGAACGATATATAGTATATTAAATGAAATAGCTTTTGTCAACACTTTTTTTATATAATATTATATTTTTTCTATAACCTTAAATGAAACACTATATTCCTTAAAAAATATTCGTAGTCCTTTACCACTTTTCTTGTTGTCACCTAGCCAAAGGAGCAATTTCATCCTTGTAATTACAGTAAATTTTATAAAGATAAGCCCCCATTCCATGAGTATACCAATACTATTGGATAGAGGCCTATTAAATATTTAGTTATTAGATTATTAGGCTTTCATCATTCATTTCTATTACTTTAATATTTTTATATGTAATTGTAATGATTAAAGTTTTTTTAATACTCCGTCATGTAACTGATACCAGGATAAATAATTCAGTAATTCATCCTCTTCATGGTTAATATAGTTTGGATTTATATTTAATTTATTTATAATCAATATTTATTTTTTCTATTTTTTTATTTATACATTATTTTACTTTAATACTTTTTTAATTTATACAACACAAAGTAAACACAATTGTAAATTAAAATAAGAGTAGATAGTGTTTAACACTTTCTACTCCCACCCTATTATACATTTGATTAACTGTATAATTATTATATTGTTAATCAAAGAAATAGCCGACCATCCCTAGTCGGCTATTTCTTTTTGATATATAATTTACACAAGGAATCTCATAATAAAATTGTACTACAAAAGAAATTAGTCAAAGTGGATATTCTGAATCCGCATGGTCAGAAAGCTACCCTAGCTACATGACTTTATTCTTATGTAAAATTTTTTATATTTTCCTTGTACTACCGCTATTATATAATCTTTTCTTTATATACTAAGTTTTATCATATCTGAACATAAGGTTTACAATTTATTTAATGTATGTATCTAAGGCAAAACTAATTAATAGAGCTCGATTAATTTTATTTAATACGTCTTGGTCAAGATGACATACCTTTTCCTTAAGTCTAGATTTATCTATCGTTCTAACTTGTTCTAATAAAATAACTGAATCTTTTATGATTCCATACTTGGCTGCGTCTATCTCAACGTGAGTTGGTAGCTTAGCCTTGTTCATTTTTGATGTAATTGCTGCACAGATTACGGTTGGACTATGTTTATTACCTGTGTCATTTTGAATAATAAGTACAGGTCTTACTCCTCCTTGTTCCGAACCAATTACTGGTCTTAAATCTGCATAAAAAATATCGCCTCGTTTTATAATCACTTTTCTCACACTCCATTTTATGGCTTTAGTCTTATTATTTCCAATTTTGACTTGTGTATTCCATAAAATGTTCTCTTTTTATGTGACTTTTTGATTATTCTTTAATTTCCACGATTTTTCCTTCTCTAAAATATAATCTTGGCACTCTTTTACTTACATTACATATAAATTCGTAATTAAAAGACCCTGCTAAATTAGAAACTTCTTCTACTGATATATATTTATCTTTATCTTTTCCTACTAGTGTAACAATATCGCCTTGCTTTACATCATCAATATGAGTTACATCCACCATAAATTGATCCATGCAAACCCGGCCAATTATGTTTGCATATTCACCATGAATTAAAACTCTGCCTTTAGAAGATAAGCTCCTTGGATAACCATCAGCATACCCAACTGGAACAGTTGCCACCTTAGTTTTTTTATTAGTAACATAAGTATGCCCATAACTAACTCCCACGCCAGCTTCAACTTCCTTCACAAAACTTACATGTGTCTTTATCTCCATGGCTGGTTCTAATTTAATACTGTCTTTATCAACTTCTTCTGATGGATAGTATCCATAGGTAATAATCCCACTACGTACCATATCAAAGTTATACTTTGGAAAATCTACAATACCTGCACTGTTAGATATATGTTTAATAGGAATATTTATTCCTTCCTTCTCTAACTCATTCATAAACTTCACAAATCTATCTAATTGCTCAAAAGATGATGTTTTATCAAGTTCATCTGCACATGCAAAATGAGAGAATATACCTTCAATACAAATACCTTCCATTCGTGATATCTCTTTAATTTCCTTGATACTTTCTTCGCTATCAGAAAAACCTATTCTTGTCATTCCTGTATCTATTTTCAAATGGATATTTGCTACTTTATTTTGTTTTATTGCTTCTTGTGACAGAGCTTTTGCAGTTTCTAGTTGAAAAATTGTCTGGGTTATATTATATTCAACCAACTGTTTATATTGCTCTACTGGCGTATAGCCCAGTATTAATAAAGGTTTATTTATTCCTGCTTCTCTAAGCTCAATTCCTTCTTCAATAATAGCAATCCCATAGGCATCTACATCAATACTATTTAAGAATTTAGCCACTGGAACTGCACCATGGCCATATCCATCCGCTTTAATAATAGCCATAATTTTAGTATCTTTTGAAATAATACTGCGAATGTTTTTGATGTTGTTATTTATAGCATCTAAATTTATATTAGCTGTTACCCTAAAATATCTACCAGCTTTATTTTCTTTTGGTAAAACCTCTTCTTTATTCTCTGTCATATGTTCCTCCGTTATTCAACACTCATTGGAGTATTATTTATTTCAAGACACGAGGCAATGCTTCAATAATATCACTTGCCATCAAACTATAATTGCCCTTATTTTCACTTCCAATATCCCCAGCTAAACCATGTATATATACTCCTAACATAGTACTGGTAAGCGGTTCTAGTCCTTGGGATATTAGGCCCGCGATGATACCAGTTAAAACATCACCCGACCCAGCTGTTGCCATTCCATTATTTCCAGAACAATTAATATAGCGTTGTTCTTTACTTACTACTATGGTTCTCGCATCTTTTAATGCAAAAATATTCGAATTATATTTTGTACATAGATCTGCAACTTGGGTTATATTTGACGTTATATCATTTACCGATATTTTCAGTAACCTTGATAACTCTTTTAGATGTGGTGTTAATATGGTCCCACTTGGTATTATACTAGCAATCTTTTTTATTCGTTCTAGCACAGACTCATCACCGCTATCATTTTCATCTAATTTTTTTCCTAATATATTAATACCATCTGCATCTAAAATCAATGGTACTTTACAATTTTTCATCACATATTCAAACATTGCTTCCGTAAAAGAGCTAATACCTAATCCAGGTCCAAAGACAACAACATTAGCTGAGGCTAGTTCCTCCGTCAATTTTTCTTGCACGCTTTCATTCCATAGAGAATCATAGGTGATTAAAACTGCTTCTGGTAATAATGATTGCAGGATGATTCTATTATCCGACTGTGTCATTACCTTCACCAATCCTGTTCCCATATAATAAGCAGATTTCGCAGATAAGTAACTAGCACCAGCCATATTTATATTCCCTGCAATTACTAGTACTTTACCATAAGTTCCCTTATTAGAATAATCATGTCTTATAGGAATTAAATTCAAATCTGTCTTTTCATAAGATATATAACGTGGATTTGCATATAAACGTGCTAAATCAGGAAAACCAATATCCATAACAATTACTTTACCTGCATATATTGTACCCGGATATAATAATAAACCTATCTTTTCATATCCAAAGGTAATTGTATAATTAGCCTTTATTGATATATTCATAGGTTTACCTGTATCTGCTGATAATCCAGATGGTATATCAACAGAAAACACCATATAGTTACCTTGGTTTATTAAATTAATGAATTCACTATAAATTCCAGTTACTTGACTTTTAAGTCCTATACCAAAAATAGCATCTATAACAATAGTATATTCATTAAGATCAACTTTGTTATCAATGTTGATACCTAAATTTCGTGCTATTTTTATCTGATTCCTCAAATCATCTTTGCAAGTATCTTCTTCTATAAGCAATTTAATACTCACTTCATATCCTTTTAAAAAAAGAAGTCTAGCGATTGCTACACCATCTGCACCATTATTGCCCTTCCCACAAACAACAACTATCTTGTCCTTTATTGTTATTTTGTTTGTGACTACCTGTACTACCGAAAGAGCAGCCCTTTCCATTAGTACCATTGTGGGGATACCGATTTCATTTATAGTAAAATTATCAATATTCTTCATTTCCATAGAATCAACGATATATTTCATAGTTTCCCTTCCATGTTCTGAGAATGATTGCTTGCATCTATACGTTCTCCAATTGCAACAGCCGTTGTGTAATCCTTAGTATTTGATATAGATACAAATATATTAGTAATATTTAAGTTATTTGATATCTCTAATGCATTTCCATATAGATTCACATAAGGCTTTCCATTCGTATCTCTTAATACTTCAATATCTTTGGGCATAAAAGTACGGAAACCAGTCCCAAGTACCTTAGAGACTGCTTCCTTAACTGCAAAATTATCTACTAATTTTATATCGTTCCCATTTGCCATATCTAACTCTAACGATGTAAAGCATCTAGTTCGAAAGTTATCTTTATTAAGAGCCTTTAATACTCTTTGTATTTCAATTAAATCCTGACCAATTCCAACAATCATAGCAATTCCTCACCATTTATAGTTTGGTAAATAAAAACTACTTTTTATTTTTTATATTAAGAATTTTACTTAATTTAGGTGTCTTGTCTGTATCAAGATCTATATCTAAATTCTCAAGTAAATCTGCTCCTAATAAATCATGCATATAAGTATATACTGAATTATTCTTCATTTCTAAATCTTGTTTTACTAAAATTTTTTCTTTCAGTTCATTGCGTGTTTTAAGTATCCAGTCATTTGTATTTTCTATTGTTTGTTTGTTCCTTTGGATTCTTTGATAACACACTTTTGCACTTTCTATAATTAACTGTTCATTTGCAGCTTTAATTTCATAAGGTAAATCAATAAGTTCATCTTCAACTTGAGTTATTTTATTACTAATATCTTTTATCAGTTTCTGATTTCTATCTAACTTTTTGGCCTTGAGTTTTCCTTCTTTAGTACCATCTGCTCCCATATTAACAATAATTTCATCCATTAACTTAGGTTTTAAAGCTTTCATCCCTTTTATATCAGTTATAAGTTTTCCCTGCTTTTTTAGTAATTGATTTATTCTATTCTCTAAATCTCTAATATTTGCTGGTTTATCGTAATCAGGGAATAATTCGTGCCATTTTGCATCGAGGGTAAGGATTGGTACTTTTCTTCCGGCTAAAACTTTTTCAATTTGTTCGGACCCATTTTTCTTTTTCATATGTTCTCACTTCCTTACCACTTATAAAAACGAATACAAAACTAATTGTCACATCTATTTTTTATCTTTGCTTTTCTCTAGTTTTTGAGCTTCATTTTCTTCATAAGTTTTTAGATTGTATGATAGTTTCATTAGACTTTCAGCAAGATGAACATTCTCAACCATAACATCACTCGGTAAATTCAAATCAATTGGAGCAAAGTTCCATATTGCTCGTATACCCATGCGTACTAATTCTTTTGCTAATGCTGGAGCTTTTAATTTTGGTATTGTAAGTGCTGCTATATTTACTGTATTATTCTTAATAAATTCTTCTAGGTCATCAAGCATTCTTATTTCAACCCCGCGAATAGTCATTCCTTCTAATACAGGATTAACATCAAAAATTCCTTTTACATAAAATCCTCGTCTTTCAAAATCTGTATAATTTGCAAGTGCTTGACCTAAGTTACCAGCACCAATAATAATTACACTATAGCTTTTATCTAATCCTAAAATTTTTCCAATCTCTGTATAAAGATATTCCACGTTATAACCATAACCTTGTTGACCAAATCCACCAAAATTATTAAGATCTTGACGTATTTGAGACGCTGTTACATTCATTCTTTCACTTAATTCTTTCGAAGAAATACGAATTACATCATTTTCTAATAACTCACCCAAATAGCGATAATACCTTGGCAACCTCTGTATTACTGCTAATGATATTCCTTTCTCATTCATCGTCCATTCCTCCTTCATTTTGTGAAAACATTTTCATATCTTCCTATTATTATATGTTATCGTTATTTAATTGTCAAATATAGATTCCTCTTCATCTACTTGACTTTTTTAGTATATTACAATATGATTTATAAAGGATTTTATTCATTTTACTTCTATATTTAATATATTTTATCTAAAAAATCTAATTTAATATAGAACATATGAATTAAGCCACGTACCATATCAACTTTCAATAAAATTGAAAGACGCGAGCAATCGTGTGAAAAATTTGTGCTGGCGCCCAATTTCGCAGTGCATCAGCAGAATGGAGATTATTATGATACTAGCTTGTAAAAACATTACAAAAACTTTTGGGACAACCGAAGTTTTAAGTGGAGTCTCATTTCATATAAATGATAAAGAAAAAGTAGCAATTGTAGGTATAAACGGGGCTGGCAAGTCAACTCTTTTTAAAATTATTATGGGTCAAATGCCATATGATTCAGGAGAGATAATTCTTGCAAAAGGAGCTACCATTGGATATCTATCACAGCATCAAGATTTATCATCTGAGAATAGTATATATGACGAACTGCTTACCGTGAAAAAGGATGTAATAGAACTTGACAATGCAATTCGTAAACTGGAATCTGATATGAAAACAGCTAGTGGTGCAGAACTAGAAAGAATGCTAGCCACTTATACAAGATTAACACATGAATTTGAAATTAAAAATGGATATGCTTACAAAAGTGAAGTAATTGGGGTTCTAAAAGGACTCGGCTTTACTGTGGATGATTTTGATAAACCAGTTACAACTTTATCTGGTGGTCAAAAAACTAGAATTTCTCTTGGTAAATTATTACTTAGTTCGCCTGATTTAATTTTGCTAGATGAGCCTACCAACCATTTAGATATGGAATCAATTGCTTGGCTTGAAACTTACCTTCTAAATTATAATGGTGCTGTTGTAGTTGTTGCCCATGATAGATATTTTTTGAATAAAGTTGTATCAAAGGTAGTAGAACTTGAGGACAGTAAAGCTACCATGTATGAAGGCAATTATACAATGTATTCAGAGAAGAAAGCAATGCAGCGAGAAGCTTTAATAAAACATTATCTAAATCAACAAAGAGAAATAAAACATCAAGAAGAAGTAATTGCAAAACTACGTTCTTTTAACCGTGAAAAATCTATTAAGCGTGCAGAAAGCCGTGAGAAAATGTTAAATAAAATTGAACGTCTTGATAAACCTGTAACGAATGAAGCTAAAATGTCCATTCATTTAGAACCACAAGTTATAAGCGGTAATGATGTTTTAACTGTAAAAAACTTAAGTAAATCTTTTGAGAATCTTGTTCTTTTTGATGACTTAAACTTTGAAATAAAACGAGGAGAACGTATCTCTATTATAGGAAACAATGGTACAGGCAAAACTACTATACTTAAAATCATAAATAACTTTTTAGAAGCAGATGGCGGCGAAGTAAAGATAGGTTCCAAAGTTAAAATCGGTTATTACGACCAAGAGCACCAAGTATTGTCTTCTGATAAGACTTTATTTGATGAATTACAAGACACTTATCCAAATCTTGATAATACAACAATTAGAAATATATTAGCAGCATTTTTATTTACCAACGATGATGTATTCAAGCGCATAAAAGATTTAAGTGGTGGTGAACGAGGTCGTGTTTCTTTAGCCAAATTAATGTTATCTGAAGCAAACTTTCTAATCCTAGACGAACCAACCAACCATTTAGATATTATATCAAAAGAAATTCTAGAAAATGCTTTAATTAATTATACGGGAACTGTACTTTACGTATCCCATGATCGTTATTTTATTAATCGTACAGCAACTAGAATACTTGATTTGACCAACAAGACATTAATAAATTACATTGGTAATTATGACTATTATATCGAAAAGAAACCTGAAATGGAACTTTTGCATCTATCTACAACAAAGGATACTTCTACTACCAATAAAATGGTAACTAGCGATAGCGCCGATGGTGAAAATAAGTTAGATTGGAAGCAACAAAAGGAAGAACAAGCAAGATTACGAAAAAAGCAAAATGATTTAAAGAAGATTGAAGAAGAAATAACAGAATTAGAAACTCGTAATGATGAAATAGACAATCTTTTAACACAAGAAGAAGTATATACAAATGTCCCCAAATTGTTGGAATTAAATAATGAAAAAAAAGTCATTGAAGCTAGACTGTTAGAACTTCTAGCAGAATGGGAAGAGTTAGCAGAATAATAACTATTTATAAAAAGGCAAAAGACCCAGCATTGGGTCTTTTACCTTTTTATTTTTGATTCATGTGATTTTTCAATTCTCGTCTATAATTCTAATCTTATAGACCTCTTTCACTAATATTTTTTATAGTATTCATAATATGTTCATGAGCCAAAATTTCAGCTTTTTCACCATCTCTTTGCTTTATAGCTTCTAAGATAGCCGTATGCTCTTTATTAGAATTAATTGCTCGCGCTTCTGAAGCAAGGGTAATCTTTCTTACTCTTTCAACATAATGATGAAAGTCTGTAAGTACATGATGTAATATTTTACTATTAGAAGCTTCATATATGAGTGAATGAAATTTATTATCTAAGGCCAGAATTTGCTCATGGTGCTCTTTTCTTGCATGGAACTCAGATAAGTATACAATCTCCTCCAAATCATCAATCTGCTCCTTATTTATATGTTCACAAGCCCATTTTGCACATAGCCCTTCAAGATAGGATCTTATAATGTATATGTCATGAATATCTTTTTCTGTTATTCCATTCACATATGCACCTTTATTCGGAACTATAGTAACTAGCCCCTCTAATTCTAATTGTCTAAGTGCCTCTCTAACAGGAGTACGGCTTACGCCAAGTTCTGCTCCTATGGATGTTTCTTTTAATTCTTCATTTTGCTCATATTTACCTGATAAAATGTCCTCTCGAATTTTTTTAAACACCCTTCCTCGTAGTGAATACTTATCTACAATATCTTTTTGAACCTCAAAGTCGTTCACAATATCCTCCTACAGCGTTTCAATTGTTTCCATTAAATAATTAGCAAATTCTTCACTAGTGGCACCAGTATTTCTTCCAGTAAGCACTAATTTCTTCTCTCTTACTGTACAAATATCTAGAGCTTCATATAATTTTTCTGATTCTTTTACATATCCAATATGGGCAAGTAACATTGCACCAGCTCTAATCATACTACATGGATCTGCATAGATATCTCTACCTTCCTCCACCATTCTTGGTGCAGAGCCATGAATTGCTTCAAACATAGCATATCTTTTACCTATGTTAGCACTACCTGCAGTACCAACTCCACCTTGGAATTCTGCTGCTTCATCCGTAATAATATCACCATATAAATTAGGAAGAACTAATACTTCAAAATCTTTTCTTCTCTTCTCATCTATTAATTTTGCAGTCATAATATCAATATACCAATCGTCTGCTATAATTCCTTCATATTCTTTTGCAATTTCTTTGAATATATCTAAGAACTTACCATCTGTAGTTTTAATAATATTTGCTTTTGTAACTGCAGTAACTCTTTTTTTACCATTAGCTTTTGCAAATTCAAATGCGGCACGAATTATTCTCTCGCTACCTTCTGTTGTAGTTACTGTGAAATCAATTCCTAAATCCGCAGTAACATGGATACCTTTGCTACCAACTGCGTAAGCACCTTCTGTGTTTTCTCTGTAGAAAGTCCAATCGATACCTTGCTCTGGTATTCTTACAGGTCTTACATTTGCAAATAAGTCTAATTCCTTTCTCATTGCAACGTTAGCACTTTCCACGTTTGGCCATGGATCTCCTTTTCTTGGAGTTGTAGTAGGTCCTTTTAATATTACATGACACTCCTTTAACTTCTCAAGTACATCTTTAGGAATGGCTACATTTTCTTCTGCTCTTCTTTCAATCGTTAATCCTTCGATTGTTCTAAATTCAACCTTACCAGATTTACATTCGTCTTTTAATAGATATTCTAAAACTCTTTGTGCTTGGGAAGTAATTGCAGGACCAATACCATCACCACCACAAACGCCAATGATTATCTTTTCTAATTCATTGTATTTGACAAAATCACCTTGCTTCTTCATTATCTCTACTCTATCTAACTGCTCCATGAGTAGTTTGCCAAACTTTTCTTTTGCTTCTTCAATTTTTGCATTCATTGTTATATTGTCCATTTTATTCTCCCTAGTATTCTTTGCATTAAATCATATTCTTTGATTTAGAAAGTTTATAGTTCATCCTTATATTGATTAATTAAGTGTATAAGTTCATCGTCGGTAATAACAGTAACACGACCGCCATCGTATTCTGCATCCACCCATTCTTTTAATTTATGAACAATAGGGTGAGATTTGTCCATAGCCTTATCACCTTTTAGTTTAAAATAAGAATTAATCCAATGTGCTATGCCTGCTATTCCCGAGGTATTTGATACTGAAACTAGTGCAGGACGATTTAAAAACTTCTCCGTATCAAATATATTATAAATCTCTTCATTTTTCAATAGTCCATCAGCATGAATTCCTGCTCTTGTAACGTTGAAATTTTTACCAACAAAAGGAGTTCTATTCGGTATTTTATATCCAAGCTCATGACTAAAATAATCAGCAAGTTCTGTTATAACTGTAGTTTCCATACCATCAAGGGTTCCCTTTAATTGTGCATATTCAAATACCATTGCTTCAAGAGGAGTATTTCCTGTTCGCTCACCTATACCAAACAAAGAACAATTCACTCCAGAAGCACCATACAACCAAGCTGTAGTGGAGTTAGTAACAGCTTTGTAGAAATCATTGTGCCCATGCCACTCAAGATTGGCACTTGGCACGCCTGCATGAGTTGTCAGACCATATATAATACCTTGTACGGATCTTGGAATAACTGCACCACTAAAGTTTACACCATACCCCATAGTATCACAAGCCCTGATTTTAACTGGAATATTATATTCTTTTCCTAGTTTCATTAATTCTAAACAAAATGGAATAACAAATCCATGAATATCAGACCTGGTAATATCCTCAAGGTGGCAACGTGGTGCTACACCTGTTTCTAAACATTCTCTTACAACACTTAAATAATGATTTAAAGCTTCTCTTCTTGTCATTTTCATTTTATAGAATATATGGTAATCAGAACAGCTAACTAATATGCCTGTTTCCTTCATACCAAGGTCTTTTACTAATTCAAAATCCTTCTTGCTTGCTCTAATCCATGAAGTTACTTCAGGGAATTCATATCCTCTTTCCATGCATTTATAAACAGCATCTCTGTCTTTTTTACTATATAAAAAGAACTCACTTTGTCTAATGATACCCTTCTTTCCACCAAGCCTATGTAAGTAATCATATATAGTAACAATCTGTTCTGTAGTATACGGAGACCTTGATTGTTGTCCATCACGAAATGTTGTATCAGTTATCCATATTTCCTCAGGAAAATTATGTGGAACAATTCGATCATTAAATGCAATTTTAGGAATTTCATCATAGGGAAATAGGCCACGAAATACATTCGGTGTCTCTACATCAACTAACGGATATAAATATTCCTCTAATTTAAGTAAATTGTTATGTGGATTCATATAAACTTTTCTATTATCCATCTTGCACTCTCCTTGCTATGTAACTCTATATTATCAAAAGGCCTTTTAAATCAAAGGGGATTGGGTCCGCATGGTCAGCTAGCTGACCTTAGCTACTTGCTCAAATTATGTTTTATTGTATACAAATATACTTTTCTTGTCAAGCAGTTTTACAAACTAAACTTATATCACGTTATCATTGTAATGTATTAAATTAATTGAGTAGTATGAAGTAACAACAAAGAGTTCAGATGCTTTATACAGCTCCTGAACCCTTGTTCTACAAATCTAATTATATAATGTAATTACTAAGATCTTCTTGGAAATTGCTTATCATTCCGTCAAATATTTCTATCTGTTTTGTTAATTCATAAATTTGCTCAACATATACAGATACATTTGAACTAGCTTCTTGTGTTGATGCTGAATTTTCTTCAGCAATTGCTGCTAATCCCTGGATACCATCGAATAAGTCAGTAATATTATCTGCTTCAACTTTTAAATCCTGGGAATTATTAATCATTAAATCAGATACAACTTTAAGTCTCTTATTTGTTTTGCTTGAATTTAATACCGCAGAATTTAATTTAGTATTTTCATCTTCTAATACTACATATTGATTATCAATATCCTCAACTACTTGATTTATACTTAAAACAAAACCTGTTAAGCTTTCATTAATTTGATTTACAGCACTATTTGTTTCCTCTGAAAGTTTTCTTACCTCATCAGCAACTACTGTAAACCCTCTACCTGCTTCTCCAGCTCTTGCAGCTTCGATTGATGCATTTAGTGCTAACAGATTAATTTGTTTAGCAATAGCAGCTACAATTAAAACTATTTGCGTTATGTCATTTGCATTTTCTTTTAAATTATTACTACGTTCTCTAATATCCTTAAACTCATTTAATACTTCATTAATTTGGGATGCGGTTAATTCTACATTATGGAAGCTTTCCTCAATCCCGACCACTGCTTCTTCAATTTGAGTTTTATTTTCTTGCCCATCATTGGATACTTGAGTTACATTATGTATACTTCCATCTAATACTGTAATTGCTTTTTCAGTATCTTCTGCTTGAGTAATAGCAGCTTCTGCAACTTGTTCTAATACGTTAGCAATATCATTAGACGTTCCTTTCATGGTTCCTGCAATTTTAGCAACAGAACCGTTAAAAGTATATAACTCGTCAACAATTGCATTAAATCCAATAAAATCTTTTTGAACATTCTTTTTAATTTCATTAATAACATTCATCATCACTTCATATTCATCATTTGATTTTATCTGTATTGATTCAACAAAGTTTCTATCAGCTAGCTTATGTAATTCTTGTACAATAACCTTTCTTGGTCGATGCATTAATATGTTTGATAAAATTGAGATGGCAAACACTGCTATTGATAAAAATATGGTATTGATGATTCCTATAGATAATAGAATAGCTGCAACGGAAAATACGATTGTATTTAATATTGCTGTCTTTATTGTGGTATTTTTTAATACGCCGAATGAAAATGCCTTACTTAATTTATATTTTTTTATAAATTGGATATCTTTTTCAAATGTTAAAACGAAATCTGTTTCATATTCTCTTTTTTCTTTTACTTCTACTTTTATTTCTTCATTGAAAAATTTGGCAACTCCACTAATTAATCCTATTAAGTAATCTTCCATACCTCTTTTTGAACGATATGTAAATATTATTGACCTTGAATTAAGTGGTACAACATCAAGCCCTGGAGGTACTGCACCTTTAAAACGTTTCATTACAATAACATGTAAATCATTCATTGATTTTAAAAATTGATAAGCAGATTCATGGCGAAAGAATCCTGGATATGCTTTACTAAAAGTTTTAATATTTTCTTCACCCATGGTAAACCATATATCTTTATTATTTTTCCCAATTGCTTTTCCTACATGTTCCACAATCCCTAAGGCTACTGAATCTTTAACATCTTCAAATGGAGTAAAAATATGTTCATTTGTTAATCCATTGGCTTTTAGAGCATCACCTACAATCGCTTCACCAAACAATTGCCTACACGATTCCACCCATGTTGATACTACGGTACCTTTCATTTTCGTTCTCCTTCATCTCTTTAAGTATATTTAAAATTGTAATGGCTTTTTATGAGTATAAATGTCGTATGCTCGTTCTTAATTATATCTCAACTATTGTTAGAATTCAAGAGAAGTATTTTATGTATAATAATATTATCAACCTATGTCTTTCAATGAATCTACTCTGCATATAACTTGCAATTAACAATACTTATTGAAACTTTTCCCATAAAAGTTTCTAGTATCATATTCAATAATAAGGCATACTATATTTATTATGGAAAGAAGGTGTTATTTTTGTGTGGAATAGCAGGATTTAGTAATTTATCTAGAAATTTCAAGACTGAATATGGTAAATGGGCCTCGGTTTTAAATGATATGAATGTAGTCCAAAATCACAGAGGACCAGATGACTCTGGTATTATGTTAGAAGAACACATTGGATTCTCCCATGTAAGACTATCCATCATAGACTTAGTGAATGGTCATCAACCAATCAGTAGAAAAATTGGTGGTAGAAATTATACTATAATATATAACGGTGAACTATATAATACAGATGAATTAAGGCACGAACTTATCACAAAAGATTGGAGATTTAGAACCAATACTGATACCGAAGTTGTCTTGCTCGGTTTCATTGAATACGGTCCTGAAATAATATCAAAATTAAATGGTATCTTTTCGTTTGCTATATGGGATGAAAATAATAAAACTCTATTTTTAGTTCGTGACAGACTTGGAATTAAACCTTTATTTTATACTGTTTTTAATGATTCTTTGATTTTTGCTTCTGAATTAAAAGCACTATTTAAATACCCTGGTTTTAAACCTGCAATCGATAAAAATGGTTTAGGTGAAATATTTGGCTTGGGACCTGCAAAAACATATGGAAACGGTGTATTTAAGGATTGTCATGAAGTTTTACCTGGCCATTATATTAGTTTTAATAAAGATGGATTAAAGGATTACACGTATTGGTCATTGATTAGCGAACCACATACTGACTCCTATGATAAAACAGTTGAAACGACATCTTATTTAGTAACCGATTCTATTAAAAGACAAATGGTGTCTGATATCCCAATTTGTACATTTTTATCTGGTGGAATTGATAGTAGCATCGTTACCGCTGTATGCGCAAAGGAATTGCAGAAAAAAGGCGGTCAATTAAATACCTATTCCTTTGATTTTGAAGGAAATGATAAATATTTTAAAGCCAATAACTTTCAACCTTCCAGGGATCGCCCATATGTTGATATGATGGTATCTTATCTAAAAACAAATCATACTTATCTTGAATGTACAAATCTGGATTTAGCAGATAATTTATGCAATGTAGTTGATGCTAGAGATTTACCAGGAATGGGTGATGTTGAATCATCTTTATTATACTTTTGCAAAGAAGTAGCTAAATATAATAAAGTAACCCTTACTGGTGAATGCGCTGATGAAATTTTTGGAGGATATCCATGGTTTCATAGTGCTGAGTCATTTGAATTAAATACATTTCCTTGGTCAAAAAATATGGAACCAAGAAAACTTCTACTAAAGGATGATTTATTACAAACCCTTAACTTAGATGAGTACGTAAAAAATGCTTATGAAAAATCAGTAAAAGAAACGCCTTATCTAGAAGGTGAAAACCCAAAAGAACGTCGAAGAAGAGAAATTGCTTATCTTAATATCAAATGGTTTATGGCTACTTTACTAGATAGAATGGATCGAACAAGTATGTATTCAGGGCTTGAAGCTAGGGTCCCACTTGCTGATCATAGATTACTCGAATATGTTTGGAACGTTCCTTGGGATATGAAATGCAAAGATGGTGTAGTTAAACATTTACTTCGTGAATCTGCAAATGGTTTACTACCAGATGAAGTTTTATATCGTAAAAAAAGTCCTTATCCAAAAACCTATAATCCAAATTATGAAACTTTACTTGGAAAACGTTTACTTGATATATTAAATGATAGTTCCTCACCTATAAATCAATTAGTTGATAAGGATAAGGTAATAAGTTTTTTAAATACTCCATCAGATTATGGAAAACCATGGTATGGGCAGCTTATGGCCGGTCCTCAAATGATTGCTTATTTAATCCAAGTGAATTATTGGTTAAAGAAGTTTGACACTAAGATATTACTCTAAAAAAAATATTGTACCATTAAAAAACGCCATCAAATGACTGATGGCGTTTTTCCTATGCATCTTTAAATATTAGTTTATTAATTAAATTCATAACATTTTTATATCCTTTTATAAAAATGTCTCTTGAGAATATATAACATAGTATAAATGATACTATAATAGAATAAATGACATAATAAGGCGTCCTATCCCATGGTAATTTTATTTTTTCTATATTAGACACAGCAACTAAATGGAGAATATATACAGTTAGAGAATTCTGTCCTACTTTTGTGTACCAAGTTGATTTCTCACTGAATAAGTTAATGAGGCAAATTATTATTATTGTTGCACTAATATAAATATAAATTTTCCCAATTACACTTAATGATGTACTTTGCTTAATTAAACTATATGGTCTTCTCATATAGAAAATTTCTGCGCTGATTATGTTGTATTTTGCAAGAATAAAAGATATAACACCGTAAAAGGCTAAGATTACTACTGATACCAATTTTGTTAATTTTCTAATTTTTTCTACATGTTCTTTCTTGCAAAAATAACCTAATAAAAAAAATGGTAAATAATTTAGTACTCTTGATAGAGACATATTTGAAGTAAATTCATTACTAAAGCCTGACAAAATTCCCACTACGAATGATAAGGGAAGAATGTACCTAATACGTACTAAATCTTTTAAGAATAATTTCCAAATAAAAACTGCAAGTAAAAACCACAATCCCCACACGGGAACAAAGAAGCGGAAGCTTTTTGTAGGATTATATAAAGATATTTTACTTAATCCTATATATAAAGAATTAATCACTAAATAAGGTACTAAAAAATTTATTACTGCATTATCTCTACTTTTATCAAGATTTTTAGAAAAATAACCTGTAATAAATATAAATGCAGGCATATGAAATAAATAAATAAAATAATATATTACCT
>JAEWHU010000381.1 GCA_023387635.1 Bacillota bacterium | reverse complement strand
CACTAGCTCAAGGTTTTGGTAGAATCGGATGCTTTTTAGCGGGTTGTTGTTATGGCTTAGAAACAAACAGTCCGATACATATTATTTTCCACAGTAGTGATTATGCTCCAAATAATGTTGCATTAATACCTACTCAATTAATTTCAAGCGGACTTAATTTCATACACTTCTTTATATTAATTATATTTGCCAATCGTAAAAAAGCAGATGGACAAGTAGCAGCACTTTACCTAATTCTATATAGCATTGGAAGATTTATACTTGAGTTCTTCCGTGGTGATTTAGAAAGAGGAAGTGTAGGAACCATATCAACTTCACAATTTATATCTATTTTTATCTTTTTTGTTGGCATAATTATCTTCATACAAAGAGAAATGTATGCTAGAAAACTTAAAAAATCTAGTACAAATAATAAGTAGATAATTAACAAAAGAAGCATAGTAATGTGTAATCCATGTTACTATGCTTTTTATATTAAGCTATAATATAATTAAGTACTCATTATAAATGAAAGAAGGTATTTTATGATTGAAGGCGTAAGTCACATTACTTTTATTGTGAATGATTTAGATAAAACCACTCAATTATATAAAGAACTATTTAATGCAAAGGAAGTTTATTACAGTGGTGAAAAAAGACATTCTTTATTCAAAGAGCGTTTTTTTAATATAGGTAATCATTGGATTGCCATTATGGAAGATACAAATATACTTAACAGAACCTATCATCATGTGGCATTTAAAATATCAGAATCTGATGTTGATAGTTTTTTAAGTAAAATTAAATTGTTAAATTTAGAATTAAAGACTCCAAGAGAAAGAGTGCTAGGAGAAGGATATTCGATATACTTTTATGACTATGATAATAATCTATTTGAGCTTCATACAGAAAATTTAGAAAAAAGATTAGCTTCTTACATAGAGCTAGATAGTAAGTAAATCGAATTTTATCTTAAATAAGGTTATGTTAATTAACCAAATTATTACTTTACATATGAAAATATATGAAGGTATCAATGGGAATATGTAAAAAAGTATTAATCACTATTTAATTTTAGGGAGGTTTATATGCGTCAATTATATGAAAGAGTGTTAAGTATGTTAAGAGATATATCCTTCGATTCTATATGGAGTGGTTTTAATTTAATGGATTTCGCCTTATATAACAATACTACTGTTTATTTAGCAGATGGAGAAATCCCGTATGATAATAGATTTTTAGGTAATTCCAGTATTGTTTATAATGGAGGACAACTAGCCATTTGGGAAATTAGTAATGAGGAAGAAGTAATTATAGAGGAATTAGTTGCAAGTATTGTTCATGAAATGTTTCATTCCTACCAATCTGAGCAAGGAGAATGTAGATACCCAAATGACTTAATTGGATTAGATTATCCTCTAGAACTTGACAATTATTGTTATAAGTATGAAGAGAATAAATTAATCGTAAGAGCTATTAATAGTAATGATTATAGAGAAAAGATGGAATTATTACATAAATTTATAACTTACAGAGAATATCGTATTAATAAATTTGGTGAAATAATAAAATATGAGTGGTATACGGAAACACTAGAGGGAGTAGCCGAATATGTAGGCACTAAGGCATTGGAGCAAATTTCTTATGATTTATACAAGAAAAGAATAACCGAATATAAGAAAATAATTAATAATTTAGATATGGTATTCGATGTTCGTAGGTGCAGTTATTATACTGGAACTTTATTTCTACTATTACTTGATGATATGAATATACCTATTCCAAGTAGAATAAAAGATGAGAAAATCACTATATTTGAGCAGATAGTAAAACACTTTCATGAAGATTATCTAATTTTGCCTCATCTTAATAAATATAGTAATGATTTGTTAGGAGCGGAAATTGAACCTGCCTTGACTAGAGTAGAATATATTACGATTATTGAGGAGAAGTTCACAGAATATAATACAAATAAAAATAAGTTGTTTCAAGATTTCTTTGATAATAACATAAAAAAAGAAGAGGGTAACTTTTCTATTTGTGGTTATGATCCAATGAATATGGTGAAAATAGATGGAAAGATATTTTGTAGTCATTTTATAAACCTAATGAATAAAGATACCCGTGAAGCAATTTTTATACAAGGCCCAATTGTATTGATATCAGAAATTAATTCATATCATGATGTGTCAGGATATTTTATTTTAGAAGAATAATATAGGATAATAGGACAATTCTACTTATATTAAAAGTAAGAATATAGAAAGATAAGAGAGGAATTCTTAACTTAGAATTTCACTCTTATCTTATGTAAATATTATACATCAAATACTATAATAATTCAAGCCTTGTTTTTAGGCAGATATTAACATATACTTTAGAAACCATGAACGAGCGGGTTAGCATATATAGGAGGAGTTAGTATGGTTGATATTAATCAGGAAGAATTAGAACATTTATCCATGATTTTAACGAAGTTAGGAGAAGAGGCAAATGTATTAGAAGAGTCTTTAGAGGATAAACAAAAAGAAATAGTTAAGATGAAGAGGGATTATTGGGATAGCCTTAATGAGATTCATGAATTAGGATATGAGGCACAAATGAACCGTCGTAATATTGAAAATACAGTTAATACTGCAGATGAACGACTTCAGCAGCTACGTTTATATCAAAAAATGCAGGATTCTCCTTACTTTGGTAGAATTGATTTTGTATATGATGGGGAGGATGAAGCAGAAACATATTATATTGGAATCGGTAGTTTTTATCCTAAATGGGCGACGAAACCACTGATATTTGATTGGAGAGCACCAGTATCCGGTCTTTTTTATGATTATGATAAAGGTTTGGCCTCATTTAGTGCTCCTGCTGGTGATATGCATGGTGAAATTATTAAAAAAGTTCAATATAAAATAAGTGGTGGAAAATTAGAGTACTTCTTTGAGAATGATATAAAAATAGATGACGATATACTTAAAAATGAGCTAGGACTTCATGCCAATGCCCAGTTAAAGAGTATTGTAGCAACGATTCAAAAAGAACAGAATGAAATTATACGTAATGAAAAAGATAGAATATTAGTAGTGCAAGGTGCAGCAGGTTCTGGAAAAACATCTATTGCTCTTCATCGAATTGCTTATCTTCTTTATCACAAGAGAAAGGAGTTTACTGCAAAAGATATTCTTATTTTATCACCAAATTCAGTATTCTCTGATTATATTTCTCATATACTTCCTGAACTTGGAGAAGAGAATATTGTAGAGATGAGTTTTGATGATTTTGCAGGGAAAGAACTAAAGGGTATTACTAGATTTGAAAGCAGGTATGCGAACTTAGAATCTCTTTTAGCAATGCAAGAAGGTACAATGAAATGGAATAAGAGACTAAAAAGAGAGAAAAGAAAGCAAAGCAAAGATTTTGTTATCGCCTTAGATCGCTATGTAGAGAAAATGGAACAATGGATTGTCCAGTTTAAGGATATTCGTTTTAAAAATATTTATCGTTCCGCAGATTCACTTAAAATATTGTTTGAGGAGAAATTCACAAGAATTCCATTGCTAAAAAGATTAGAAGTTGTTGCAGAGTTTGTTATTGAGGAAGAAGCAACTTTAAAAGGTGAAGAATTAGATGTGATAGTTGCTGAAACAATTAAAGGTAGGATAATGGATATGTATGTTACCACTGATTTACTTCGTATCTATAATCGCTTCTTAAATTTTAGAGGTGAAAGTGGTATATCCGTTGAAAGTAGATTTGTTTCTTATGAGGACGTTTATCCTTTACTTTATTTAAAATATTTATTGTATGGCAGGTTAGAATATCGTCAAATAAAACATCTAGTTGTAGATGAAATGCAAGATTATAGCTATCTACAGTATGTACTTATAAAACAATTATTCCCTTGTCCAATGACTATATTAGGTGATAAGGAACAAGTAGCTTCTTCTGAGGCATCAGACGTTTTAGAACAATTACCAGAGATTTTTGGGGTGAACATTCGTATTGTTACACTAAATAAAAGTTATCGTTCTACTTATGAAATTGGTTCATTTGCAGGTAGCCTTATCAATCAGACTGACACAGAGTACGTTAAAAGATATGGAAAAGCACCTGTAATAGAAAAATCACTTACGAATGAAGAGATGATAAAAGAACTTAGGGCTAATCTTAAAAAACAAGAGGAATGGGAAACAATTGCAATTATATGTAAGACTGGGATGGAAGTTAAGAAAATTTATGAGGAACTAAAAGAACATTTTGCTGTTACTTGTATTACAGAGGATAGCGAACAGTTTCAAAAAGGTATCATGATTGTTCCATTTTATTTAGCAAAAGGGTTAGAGTTTGATGTGGTTCACATTCCATTTGTTTCAAGTGAAAGTTATAGTTCTGCATTACAGAGACAGATTCTTTATATATCTTGTACTAGAGCGTTACATGAATTATTTATATATGAAGGTATATAAGCTGCTTTATTATTGAAATATAATATATTTTTATTGACAAACGATATATAATATGGTAAATTTAAGAAAAAGGTATAGCACAATTGTAGTAGCTATATAGAAAAAGGTAGTGTGAAATATCAAGCTTTTTCACACAGCGGAATGGAGGTTATTATGAAAAAGCTCTATATATTACTTCTTAAATGTACTGTAATTATAATTGGATTACTAACAGCTTATTTATGTATCTTTTGGTTACCAAAAGAAGCTAGTGAATGGAGTTATCACGCACCTGAATTTGCCCATTTACATTATCCCTTATTATTTGGAATTGAAGCAACAGCAATTCCATTCTTTGTTGCATTATTTAAGTCCTATTTATTATTAATCTTAATTGAGCATAACGAATCATTTTCATTAAAAGCAGTGAAGCATATGAAAGTAATTCAATATTGTGGATTATTAATTGTCATAGGATATATTCTAGGAAACATATATCTAGCAATAGAAAAAGCAGGGCAACCTGGTATATTCATATTAGGAGTTATCAATATATTTGTTGCTCTTGTGGTAGCCTTCTTTGCAGGAATTTTAAAAGAAGTATTATATTCTGGATATGAGTTACGAGAATGGAAAAGTAAAAGTAGTTCGTTTTACGACTTTGGAGAAAATATTTAATGTTCTGGATTGCCAACCTGGAGATATTATTGAATATGTAAAAGAAGAATAGTTTGGGGTTAAAAATATAATACATTAAGAAAGACCTAACCTAGGTAATTTAATTTACTAGGGTTAGGTCTTTTTTTGTTAAATTTAAAAATTGAGAATAAAATTTGTATTTATATCAAAATATATCTAAGAAATAAAGAATTTTACAAGGAGGATTGAAATGGATACTTTTGAGATTAAAACGATAATTAAGTTTGGTAAAGATTCTCTAAATTATATAGATAGTTTAAAAAGTCAAAGGGTATTTATTGTTACAGATCCTTTTATGATTAAATCCAATATGATTGAAAAACTTACAAGCCACCTTGTTGGTAATGAGTTTGAAATATTCAGTGATGTAGTACCAGATCCTCATATGGAGCTTGTTGTAAAAGGTGTTGAAGATGTAACAAAGTTTAAGCCAGATGTAATAATCGCATTAGGTGGTGGTTCAGCTATTGATGCAGCAAAAGCAATTATGAATTTTTCTAGAAAAATAGGAAATCTAAAAGATATGAAGTTTATCGCAATTCCTACGACTAGTGGAACAGGTTCAGAAGTTACTTCATTTGCAGTAATTACAGATAAAGATAAGGGAATAAAATATCCTCTAGTTTCGGATGATTTATTACCTGATGTTGCAATACTTGCCACTGATTTAGTAAAGAGTGTGCCTAGTGGTGTTGTTGCTGATACAGGAATGGATGTCCTAACCCATGCAATTGAGGCATATGTCTCAACAAAAGCAACTGATTTTTCAGATGCGCAAGCAGAAAAAGCAGTGAAATTAGTTTTTTTATATCTAAAAAGATCTTTTACCGATGCTAATGACATGGAAGCGAAAGAAAAAATGCATAATGCTTCTTGTTTAGCAGGATTAGCATTTAATCAAGCTTCCCTTGGTATTAATCATGCAATTGCTCACAATATTGGTGGCAAACTACACATACCCCATGGTAGGACTAATGCAATCTTACTACCTTATGTTATTGAATACAATGCTGATATTGAAGGGTTTAGTCCATCTAATTATACAGAAACAGCGAAAAAATATGGGGAGTTAGCAAAACTCATTGGACTACAAGGAAATAACACACGTATTTTAGTTAAAGGTTTTATTAATGAGATTGTTAGATTACAAAAAGAAATTAAGATGCCAAAAGCATTGCATGAATGTAATGTCGCTAAAGAAGACATTCTAAAAGTTAAAAATGAAATAGCAATAGGTGCTTTAGAAGATTCTTGTATAATAACGAATCCAAGAAAGGCAACTAAAAATGATGTATTAGAGATTTTACACAAGGTAATTTAAGAAAAAGGGATTTAAGAAGTAAACGCCTAATAATTTATTAAATGAAAGGATAACATATGTAATTGTAATCATATTGGTACATAAATACCAATGCCAATATAGAGTGATGAAATTATATATAAGAAAGATATGCAACTAGAAGATAAACAAAGAATTATTCAAGAATTTGTTCCTGGAAAGCAAGTAACACTGGCTCATGTCATTGCTAATCCTACGGTGGACATTTATAAAAAATTAGGGTTATTGGCTGAGAACATGGATGCAATAGGGATACTTACAATTACTCCTAGTGAAGGTTCCATTATTGCAGCAGATGTAGCAACCAAAGCTTCTGATGTATCCTTAGGATTTATTGATAGGTTTAGTGGAGCATTAGTTATTACAGGAGATGTTAGTTCAGTTGAAGCAGCTATTAATGATATAGTAAGTGTTTTAGCAAATAACCTAGGATTTACCCCAACTAATATAACAAGGACATAAGCTATGGATAAAGTTATTTTTATGGGAAAGACAGGGAGTGGAAAAACTACTCTTTGTCAAAAACTAAATGAATTAGAGCTAGAATATAAAAAGACACAAGCCGTAGAATTATATGATAATGCCATTGATACACCGGGTGAATATCTTGAGAACAGACATTATTATAGTGCACTAATTATGACGGCTGTAGATGCAAAGATTATTGCCATTGTAGGAGATCCTACCGTGGAGGAGAATTTTATACCACCGGCATTTACGGGAACATTTGCAAAAGAAGTGATAGGAATTATAACGAAAGTGGGATTAGTAGAAAAGCAGTCACAAATTGATAAAGTAGAAATGAGATTAAAAGAAGCAGGGGTTAGTAGAATATTTAAAGTTGATACAGTGGATGATATAGGTATTAGGGAATTATTTGATTATTTAGATAGTGTATTAACAGATAAAAGTAGTTGAAAGAGGTAAAGAGCCTTGAGAGAAGAACTCCTAAGTGTTGGTATCGATATTGGGACTAGTACTACTCAACTTATATTTTCTAAAATTATCATAGAAAATATGGCATCCAATTATACGGTACCTAGAATTGTTATTGTAGATAAAGAAATTATATATCGTAGTGAAATCTATTTTACACCATTAGTATCATTAAAAGAAATCGATGGTCCTAGAGTAAAAGAGATCATTGAAAAAGAATATCAAAAGGCAGGCATTGATAAAGCAAAAATTAAAACTGGTGCAGTAATTATAACTGGTGAGACTGCTAGAAAAGAGAATGCAAAAGAAGTATTAGAAACTCTAAGTGGATTTGCAGGAGATTTCGTAGTTGCAACTGCAGGCCCTGATCTTGAAAGTATTATTTCTGGAAAAGGTGCAGGGGCCAATAGCTATTCAAAAGAAAATAAAAAAACAGTAGTTAATATGGATATAGGTGGTGGTACAAGTAATCTAGTTGTATTTCATAAAGGAGAAGTAAAAGATACAGGTTGTCTAGATATTGGTGGAAGGTTAATTAAAGTAGATAAAGATTCAAAAAAGATTACTTATATCACCAAAAAACTAGAGAAAATAATAAAAGATAAAAATATTAAGTTAGAAATCGGTATGGTTGCCACGAAGGAAAACTTAAAGCCGATTATTGATATTATGGTGAATACCTTAGAGGCAAGCGTAGGATTAAAGCCACAAGATGATATCTTTAGAGAAATAGTAACAAATAAAAATATAGAACTTGATATACCAATTGAATGCATCTCATTCTCAGGTGGTGTTGCAGACTATGTATATTATGAGGGTGAAATAGAGGATTATTTTAAATATGGAGATATCGGAATTTTACTTGGACAGAGTATAAAAGATTCTGAACTTTGTAAAAAGCTAACGGTTATTAAAAGTATAGAAACAATACGTGCAACCGTTGTTGGTGCTGGGACTCATACAACTGAAATAAGCGGTAGTACAATCACTTATACAAAAGATGCATTTCCAATAAAAAAC
>JAEWHU010000263.1 GCA_023387635.1 Bacillota bacterium | reverse complement strand
ATGTTGCATATGGTCTTTCTGATACATATTTACAACATATGGAACGCTTAACTGATGTTAATGATATTAATACCTTGAATCTTCAAATGCAGATAGATTATGCTGATCGAGTTGCCAAAAGTTCGTTTCCTATACAGCCTAATGATTTAATTAGAGAGATCATAAATTATGTACGAACCAATACCAATCGAAATATTTCAGTAGAAGGGATTGCCAATCACTTTGGATATAGTCAAACTTATCTCTCAAGAAAATTCAAAAAGGATATGAGCTTTGGGCTGGCTGAATTCATTCGTAGATGTAAATTAGAAGACAGCAAAAATCTCCTTGCATATACGAATAAAAGTATCAGCCAAATTAGTAACTATTTATGTTTTTCCAGCCAAAGCCATTTTCAAAAAGCTTTTAAAGAACAATATGGTATTACACCCCAATATCATCGCAAAATAAATAATTCACTTACATAAAAAATACTGACTATACCCCTTTGAAATAAATTATATATAATACAGTTGTTGATCTTCTTGACAATCTATATGTTATATCTTTAAGATAATAATAAATAATTAAGACCCATGTTTCAATTACATAATAGATTTGATATTCATAGTATTTTGTATCATATTCACTAATTTTATCGAAAGGCGGTACCTATGTTCTATTTTTCAAATATACCCAATATATCTCCTGATAGTAATTCTCACCAAACAAGGAAACTTTCCTTTACTCAGTCATCGGAGTACTATCAATTACATGTACCTTTTATCCTTCAATTTGAGACGTCATATCCAGAATCCGAAGATGCTACTTTAATTTTTACTACGTTAGCACCTGAATCTTCCTTTTACTCCTCACTAACTCTTGAGGATAAAAATAGAATTTCTACATATAGGCATCTTCATCAGCATGATTATTATGAATTAGTTTTTGTATTGGAAGGGGAATTATATCAAATAATTGAACACCATCGTCACCTCTATACTGCAGGTAGTTGCTGCTTATTAAATCGTAACGTAAGACATACTGAAGAATTGTCAACAAATTTTAGAGCTGTATTTGTAGCTATGTCCTATGAGTTTTTATATGATTTATTTCGTCCTGACCAGACCTATTTTTTTGAAATCGAACGTAACAGAACAGAAACTTCATTAGAAAAATTTCTAAATTCCAGTTTCAACTCATCTACACAAAATGAAAAAGGCTATATGGATTTTATTCTAAAGAAAGATTTAGACTGGGTTAGAAAGAATATACATGATATTTTTGAGCAGATATCACACCAGATATTAGACCCAGATGTTGGTTCCTCACTTATTATTAAAGGGTTGTTTTATAAGTTTCTACATTTACTTGATACTTCAGAGTATTATCGTACGACCCCAATCCGGCTTGGTAGTGAAACTGAAGCCATACTATTTAGTGAGATAACCGCTATTGTGAAAGAAACTCATGGACGCATTACACGAAGTGAGTTAGAAAAGATTCTAAACTATTCCGGTGACTATATTAATAAGATTGTCAAAAAATTTACTGGTCTTAGCATTTTTGATTATGGTATGACCTACTGCCTAAGTGAAGCTAGTAAACTACTTATTGAGACTAATCTTAGTATATCAGAAATTGCTGCAGAACTTAGCTTTACCAATCGTGCACATTTTTACAAATTGTTTCAAGATACCTATGGTATGACGCCTAAGGAATATAGGAAACAGATGGTTCATAAGTAAAAGATTTCCCTATAAAATTACCCCGCCAAATTACATGAATCATCTAATTTGGCGGGGTAAAATAAATATGTTTTACTACATACTTTATATAATAACTAACAAATCGTTGAACGAACTAAGATTATAGGTTGCAATATTACTAGATATTGCATCTCCAATAGCGCAGCTATCCATTCCTCCCTCGTTTGCGGCTATTAGGCCAGCATCTGCATCTTCTACTACAAGACACTTTTGTGGAGGTAAATTTAGTAGTTCTGCTGCTTTTAAAAAGACTTCCGGATCGGGTTTTGATTTTGTAATATTATTTCCATCAGAAATAGCATCAAAAAAGTCCCCTAAGCCTATTTGCTTCAAAATGAATTTTGCATTCTTGCTTGATGAACCAATTGCCAACTTCATACCTCTGTTTCTAAGCTCATCTAACGTATTTTTTACTTCTACGCTTAAATCCTTTGGCGACATGTTCATTAATAAATTCTTATAAATATTATTTTTTTCTTCAGCATACATCACTTTATCATTTTCAGACATTTCATAATCATATTTTTCTAGTATAATATTGAAACTCTCCATCCTACTTACCCCACGCAATCGATTGTTTATACTTTCATCAAATGGAATATGTAGTCTGTCTGCTATCTCTTTCCATGCTTCGTAATGATATTTATCTGTATGACAAATCACACCGTCCAAATCAAATATTATAGCACTATACTTCACCCCTTTTACCTCCTTATACTTTGACTACGCTGTTTACTTAATTTATTAACTTTTTTGTCCCCTTACACGTTGTGAAACGACATGTGTTAATGGAATTGGAGCCACGCCAAATGAACCATCCTGATTAATTGTTATTAACGTTCCACCCCTTTGGGTGTATCTCTTTTTGATTCCCTTATATCCAAGATAATCAATTGACATTCCATAGGTTAACATAATTCCTTTATAAGTCAACGAAAGAGTATTGTAGTGATCATGACCACAAAACATTGCTTTTATAATTCCATTTTGTAAAGCCCTCTCAAAGAAATCACACTTATTTTTAGATATTCCAAAGTAATCGTCTTTTTCTCCTATACTCCCGAAATTATACGTAACAGATTTATCACCTAGTTTCATTTTCTCATATGCAATTTTGTATTCAGCAAGGGGCATATGAAAGAACGCAAGTGCGGATAAATCTTTCTTTTGCTCTTTAAGTCTAGATAACCTATCCATACACCACTCAATTTGGTCAGAATGAATACAATCAAAACCACTGAAAAACCAACCATCCCCATACATGTTTGAATCCAACATTACAAGAGTTGACACCAGTTCGTTTTTTATATTTTTCAATTTGATGATATAATTGCCAACACCATATAAGTTCTTATCACCTTTGGAAAATAAGCTATAATTTCCACCTCTAATAATTTCCGCAATTTGATCATGATTTCCTATTGACCCCATCTCTATATCATGATTACCGAATACAAAAGCGTAAGGAATTTTGAAACTGTCTAAAAACGCAACCAATTTGTTAGCTTGCTTTATATTGTTTCGAGTTCCCGTTTTAGGAATGAACGGAAAAATACTATCCCCCGTAAGAACTATCAGGTCAGGTGATGTTTTTTGTATGAGCATTTCTATAGCTTTCATTGCATATGTATCGGCTCTTCTAGATAATATCCCAAATCCTAAATGTAAGTCTGTTAATTGCAAAATTTTTAACTGCCTATCTACTGGCATAACTAAAGTAAATAGTTTGTCGCTGTCAATGTAGAATTTTTCATCAATGTACATCGTATCACCTCAACTTACAGGCAGAATTGCCCCAATTGCACATACAATTGTTGATACAATCATAAGTACCTGGAAGGGCGCAGTTCCTAATTTCCCACATATAGGACTGATGCCTGCCTTTCTTCTCGATTTGTTATATGTAATTACAAGCATAATACTAACTAATACCACTACTCCGCTCATAATTCTTGTCAATATTATAAAGCTGTTTATACCAAATATAGCAAACAACAAGCAGGGTACGGTTGCTAATATCCAACAAACCTTGTTGTTTATGCCTATCTGCTCATGCACCACATCTCGAAGGCTAAGAGTATTAGACCAAAACGTTGTAAGAAGTGCGAAGAGGGAAAAGAATCCTGCCAGAGATTTTGCCCATGTTCCTATATTATCGCCTAATTGAATATATGCAAGCTCTTGATCAAGAGTTCCTTTAATACCAATAAGTACTGTGGTTGTAACAATTAATACTATTCCCAACAATCATACTAATGGCCTCAAAAGTTGTTAATTTTGCTTCACTCTTAATTATCATTTCTACACTCCTCAAACATTCTGTATTAATATTAATCTTACTCCCAACGTGTTGAGGGCATGTTTATATTTAAACAATTCTACCATAATAAGCCATTTGTTTCAATTACTAAAAATACAAAATACCACTCAAAAAGGACCAAACCACCTATAGATGATTTGGTCCTACTAGTTATACTTTTGTATATTTTATTTCACTTAATGAAGATTAAATCAATAACATTACTGTCACTTACATGCATTTTTAATTGTATCTACAAAAGTTTCAATTGGTTGTGCACCTGAAATAACATGCTTTTGATTAATAACAATAAAAGGAACACCTGTTATGCCCATTTGACTTGCTAGATTCTCATCATTTCGTACATCATTTTCAAACCTTGTTCTGTCATTTAAAACACTAATAACTGCCTTTTTATCTAGTCCTTCTGACTCTGCTATTTGAGTTAAAATATCATGGTCGCTGATAAGTTTGGATTCAGTAAAATAAGCGTAATAGATTTTTTCTATTATTTGCTTCTCCATGCCAACTGTTTTCGCATATTTAGCTAATCGGTGTGCATCAAAGGTATTGGTGTATTTCATTTCATCAAAATGGAATTCTAACCCAACCTTACTAGCTTCTCTTCCAATGCTTTCATTTGCCTTTTTAGCATCCTCTATAC
>JAEWHU010000204.1 GCA_023387635.1 Bacillota bacterium | reverse complement strand
CTATAGAGTATCAGCTATACATTATGAGTTTTGTACATATGATTGTTAAGCTATTAAATGACACAGGAATTGATACCTTAAACATTTTTGATAATACAGTTGATATAAACGAATTGATTACTTCACTACAAGATGACAATGACTTAAAGAGGTGGCTAATACAGGTTTGTACTAAGATATCTACTCATATTGGCACAGATCGTGATAATGCAACCCAGAACATGATAAACTCTGCCAAGTTATTAATAGAAAAGCTTTATTCCGATCCTTTATTATCTGTAGAAGTGTTATGTCAGCATTTACATATTACACCAACCTACTTTTCTACTATCTTTAAGAAGGAAACTAGTCAAAGCTACGTAAGTTATTTAACTAGTTTAAGAATGGAGAAAGCAAAAGAATTTATTGAATTATCCGATGAAAAAACCTATGTAATTGCAAGAAAAGTTGGATATGAGGACCCCAATTATTTTAGTTACGTGTTTAAAAAGCAATTTGGGGTATCTCCTAGTAGATACCGTGGAAAAAGGGAGTAATGCATGAATACATTAACTTCAATAGGAAAAAGAATTGTGGATACGGTGAGACGCACTTTTGAGAATAGAAGTATAAGGTATACCATATTTATCTCATTTACCATAAGTGCAGCGGTAGCCATCCTTCTTATTACTGTTTCATTATATACAAGGTTCTCCAATCAAGTAAAGATGGTTATACAAGAAGAAAATCAAAACTTGATTGAGCAAGTGAATAAAACCTTAGACTCCAACTTAAGAAACTTAATGAAGATATCAGATTCCTTGTACTATCAGGTAATAAAATATGAAGATTTGTCCATAGAATCTATTAATGAAAAGCTTTTACTTATCTATGATACAAATAAGGATTACATTCAGAATATAGCTTTATTCTTAGCAGATGGAACGCTTATTGAGACTGCTCCGGCAGCGATGCTTAAGGATGGGGTTTCTGTGGTAGATAATAGTTGGTTTCAATACGCAATAAATAAAACAGAAAATATTCATTTTTCTACACCTTATGTTCAAAATCTTTTTGTAGATAGTGACTACCAATACCAATGGGTTATCTCTATGAGCCGAGCGGCTGAGATAACCATGGAAAAAAACACCCAGCAAGGTGTATTATTAATTGATATTAGCTATGATTCTATTGCCCATTTATTTGAAAATATATCTCTTGGAAGCGACGGATATACCTATCTTATGGATAGTGAAGGAGTCATAATTTATCATCCAAAACAGCAATTGATACATGCCAAAGTCCTTATGGAAAATAATATAGTAGCTGCTACGTATAAGGATGGGAATCATGAGGAAACTTTTTTGGGAGAGGAAAGAGTAGTTACAGTTAAATCGGTTGGTTATACTGGCTGGAAGATCGTTGGAGTAACTCCCCAAAAAGGGTTGGCATTAAACAATATAAAAAATAGAATTTTTATAATATTTATCTTACTAGTTTTTGTTTGCATACTTTCAATGATTAATTCAATTATTACATCAAAGATAACAAATCCAATTAATGAACTTGAAAAATCAGTAAACAGGCTTGAAATGGGAGCTCTTAATATACAGATATATGAGGGTGGTACCTATGAGATACAGCATCTTTCTAAATCCATTAAGAAAATGGCTGACCAGATTCAGAACCTAATGAAGGACATGGTAGAAGAGCATGAATCCAAACGTAAAAATGAATTAAATACCTTACAAGCTCAGATCAATCCTCATTTTTTATACAATACCTTAGACATTATTGTGTGGATGATTGAGGATGAACGTCAAGAGGAAGCAGTTAAGGTTGTAACAGCATTGGCAAGATTTTTCCGTATCAGTTTAAGCAAAGGGAAAACCATTATTACAGTTGCAGATGAACTAGAGCATGTTCGTAACTATTTGATGATTCAGAATATGAGATACAAAAATCGATTTGAATATAAAATCATAGCGGAACCAGAAGTTATGGAGTTAGCAACCATTAAGCTGGTGCTACAACCTTTAGTAGAAAATGCAATCTACCATGGTATGGAATTTATGGATGGAGACGGTGAGATTATAATTAGAGCCTATATGGAAGATGAGGAGCTATATTTATCTGTTTCAGACAATGGGCTTGGAATGACAGAAGATATGATTGAACGTTTACTAATAGGCGATGTGAGTTCCAAGCGAGGTACAGGAATTGGGGTAAAGAATGTGAATGAACGCATTCGTGTATATTTTGGTATGGAATATGGATTACGTATTGATTCAGAGCCAGACGAGGGTACTGCAATTATTATACATTTACCGAAGATTGCTTATGATGAATATGTGGGGATGGATGTGTAGATGGAAAAATTTCAAAAATATGGGTTTATTATTATGGTAATACTAATTTTAGTTTTGTATCTGGTGTCCTCTACAGAGCTTATTTTTTCTGATGATACGGATCATGAGATTTATAATATTTCTGTTATTATTGATGATACCACAGATAGCACATGGCAAAATTATAAAAAGGGAATGGAGCAAGCAGCAATGGATTATAATGTAGATGTTAGCTTTATCACCTTATATAGTGAACAAAATGCAAATGAACAGCTCGATTTTATAAAACGAGAAGCCGAGGCTGATGCCCAGGCTATTGTATTAGCCGCTGTTGATAGTGTAGAGATTGCTAATGGGCTTAAGAACTTTAACACACTCCCACACCTAGTTATTATGGGAACACAGCTAGAGTCTGAGAAAGTGAAAGCTTCCATATTATCAAATGGAATGGAACTAGGTGAAAAGTTAGGTAATCTGATTGTGGAGGATATGAAGAATGAAGATATTAGGGTACCTATCTATATATATCCAGGCAATACAAAGCAAAGTAGTATAAACGAGAGGTTACGAGGTTTAGTGCATATTTTGGAATCAAACGAAAGCGAATTCTACATAGAGGATGTACAAACAGAGGATATAAAAGAGTCAATGACAGCGGTTAGTAGGAAAACACCACAGTGTGTATTCATAGGTTTAGATACGAACCATCTAACAGCTATGGCAGAATATCAACTGGATAAAAAAGATGAAACAGTACAAAAAGTTTATGGTGTAGGACATACCAACTTCATATTAAGTTCCTTAGAAAAAGAGCAATTGTCGGGGATTATTGTAGAAAATGATTATGTAAAGGGATACTTAAGTATTAAAACGGCAGTTTCTTTAATTAAGCATAATCAAGTTGAATCTGAGGTGATATTAGATACCTTTATTATCACGCCAATGACTGTTCATGATCAGGAATATGAAATATTGCTTTATCCAATATCTTAGAGTGGAGGTGCATATGAAAGCTCGTTTCGGTAAAAAGTCAGTTTTAATCATTCTATTGATTGCTTGTGTTATAGGGGGGATATTACTATTCAATAACATGATACAAAGTAATAACAAAAAAAAGGATAATAAAACCATACGAATTGGTGTAGCAATCTATCGTGGAGATGATACCTTTATCTCCACGATGATGGGGGATTTGGATAACTATGCAAAAACTATGGAGCAAGAAAAAGGTATTAAGATTAAGATAGATATAGCGGATGCCAATGAAAATCAAAGTATTCAAAACGATCAAATTGATAAGTTTATCTCACTTAAGTATGATGTCCTATGTGTTAACATGGTGGATCGAACCGAAGCTTCAACGATTATCGATAAAGCAATGGAAGCCAATATACCAATAGTATTCTTTAATCGTGAGCCAGTAGAGGAGGACATGAAT
>JAEWHU010000192.1 GCA_023387635.1 Bacillota bacterium | reverse complement strand
TCCAACTAAGAAAAATGAGTATACAGGCATGTTTAAAGGTTATAATTACATTATGATAACAGCCGAAGGGTTTTCGCCCTATGCAGTGGATAAAAACATAACACCTACTTTGTACAAATTAGTAAATGAGGGGTTTGTTTTCAATAATTTTTATACACCAATATGGTGGGCAAGTACTATAGATGGCGAGTATGTGGCATGCACTAGCTTAATTCCTAAACAAGGGGTAATTAGTTTTTTTAAATCAGGTAGTAATGCAATGCCATTTGCATTTGGTAATCAATTTTCTAAGCTTGGCTATGCAACTAGAGCGTATCATAATCACAGCTATAAATACTATAAAAGGCATATATCTCATCCCAATATGGGATACGACTATAAAGGTGTAGGAAATGGCTTAGAAGTTGCAAAAACTTGGCCAGAATCGGATCTTGAAATGATGGAAATAACAATTCCTGAATATATAGACGATAGACCTTTTCATACATATTACATGACAGTAAGTGGACATATGAATTATACTTTTAATGGAAATAGTATGTCTACAAAGAATAAAATGGCAGTAGATGATTTACCATATTCGATGGAGGCAAAAGCTTATATAGCATGTAATATTGAACTTGATCTTGCACTAGAACAATTATTAAAAGAGCTAGAAGAAAAAGGTATCGCTGATAAAACAGTGATAGCACTAAGTGCTGATCACTATCCATATGGACTTGAAAAAGATAAAATTGATGAACTTGCAGGTCATGTAGTAGAAGAGAACTTTGAATTATATAAAAATAATTTTATCCTATGGTCTGGTAGTATAAAAGAGCCTATTGTTATTGATAAATCATGCTCTAGTCTTGATATTGCACCAACCATATCTAATTTATTTGGTTTATCTTATGATTCTAGATTATTCATGGGAACTGATATTTTATCAGATAGTTCGCCACTAGTTATGTTTTCAAATCGTAGTTTTATAAATGATAAAGTGAAATATAACAGTAAAACGAAAGAAGTAACTAAGTTAACTAACGAAGAGTTACCCGAGGATTATATAAAGAATATGAACCTAATTGTTAAGAATAAATTTCTTATATCGGAAAGTATTCTAGATGAAAACTATTATAGCTATATTTTACCTTATATAGACGAGAATCTAAAATAAATAGGTTAATAATTAGCTAAATTACATAGGCTATAAGTTGATAAATTATTTTGGATTTATTATCAATCATATTTTTTATAGTTAGTCTTTGAATACATTATATATATGGTGAAATAAATTATTTAAAAGTTTCCCTTGTCAAATGAAATTATCTATGGTAATATAAGTCAACAACAAGGGTGTTGCTGATATTAGCACCTTTGTATTTTTTTATAAAGTTTTAAAAGCAATGAAAGAGACTAACCCTTTTGGAATGCATTGATAAACAGGAATGGCATGTCACCGACTGAAAGCTGCCTTGGATGATAGATTAGGGAAGGAACACTCTGGAGCTGGCGATTTGAATGATCATATAAGTTTTTTTATGTTGATTGTAGTAGCTTCGCACGTGACATGCGTTAAATGTAAGAGTGGAGAGTGTATACTCTCAATTCGGGTGGTACCGCGGTTAAAAGAATTCCGTCCCGAGTATATGTAAGCTTATGGCTTAATATACTCGGGACTTTTTTAATTTATCGGATATTTTATCCTTTGAATTAAAAGCTCCGCTAATAGCACAAATTAACTAAATTAATTAAATTAAAAATTAAATATAATTTTTAATTGGAAAAAGGAGGCTCTATTATGGAATTTGTGAATGGAAACAAGAAAAAAACTAATGTTAGTATATATGATATATTAACAGGAAAAAGTTATGGTGTCGAAATAAATATAAGAGGTGCAATTCACGCAGTCAGAGAAATGGGCGGTGTTTCATTTGTTATTCTAAGAAGATATGATGGATTAGTACAATGTGTACTAGGGGAGGATTCCTCTAATAATATGAATCATATTCTTAGAGAAGGTGCAACCATAGAAGTTTGTGGAATTCCAAACTCCGAAGAAAGGGCACCTTTAGGATTTGAAATTATAGTAAAAGATATTACTTTATTATCAGAGCCAGCAAAAAATGAAGTTATGCCTTTATCAATTAACAAATGGAAGTTAAATACATCCATTGAGACAAAAGTATCTTTAAGACCAGTTTCATTAAGAAATATAAGAGAAAGAGCTATTTTTAAGATACAAGAAGGTATAGTTAGAGGTTTTCGTGATTTCTTATATTCTGAGCATTTTACAGAAATACGAACACCAAAAATTGTTTCTGGTAATGCAGAAGGTGGAGCAAATGTATTTAAATTAGAGTACTTTGGTAAAAAAGCTTTTTTAGCTCAAAGTCCACAGTTTTATAAACAAATAATGGTAAGTGTCTATGATAGAGTATTTGAAACAGCACCAGTATTTCGTGCTGAAAAACATAATACGACTAGGCATCTAAATGAATATACAAGTCTTGATTTTGAAATGGGTTATATAGATAGTTTTTATGACATTATGGATATGGAAACCACTATGTTACAATATACCTTTGAATTTCTTAAGAAAGAATATAAAAAAGAATTAGAAATATTAAAGGTCGAACTTCCTGATGTGAGTAAAATACCCATGGTTCGTTTTGATGAAGCGAAGATATTAGTATCAGAAAAATATGACCGTAAAATTAAGAACCCATATGATTTAGAACCAGAAGAAGAAATATTAATTGGAAGATATTTTAAAGAAGAATATAATAGTGATTTCGTATTTGTGACACATTATCCTTCCAAAAAGAGACCTTTTTACGCTATGGATGATAAATCAAATCCAAAATATACTCTAAGCTTTGACTTATTATTCAAAGGAATGGAAATAACTACAGGTGGTCAAAGAATTCATTCCTATGAAGAACAAGTTGCAAAGATGGAAAGTAGAGGAATGAATATAGAGGAGTTTTCTAATTACTTAATGCTTCATAAATACGGAGTACCACCACATGGAGGACTTGGTATTGGTCTTGAAAGACTTACTATGAAATTATTAGACGAACACAATATTAGGGAAACTTCATTATTCCCTAGAGACGTTACTAGGTTGGAGCCATAAGAATTCTTAGTTAACTATTTGGAGTTGTTGTGAGATTTCATATGCTGTGTTTAGGTTGTGAACATTTCTGTCTATCATAACCATATTTTACTTGCTAAGCATTGACGTATTTCAATGCTTTACCCGTAACTTCGTTCGGACGGTCAGCGCAAAATATGGTTATGATATCACGAAATGGGAGTGAATATTTTGTTCAGCATATGAAATACCAAAAAGCAGTATATGAGTGAACTGAAAATAAAAGATTTAGAGCAAAAATTAAAGAGCGAAATCATTAAGAGAGCGAAATAATTACAGATTTATTAATAATCCTAAACTTTAAGTGAGGTAGAAATATGAAGATTACAGACGAAACAATAGATTATGTAGCAGCGTTATCAAAGATTGAATTAACGCCCGAAGAAAAGGAAAAGGCTAAGAGGGATTTAGGAAAAATTCTTACACATGTTGAGATTATGAATCAACTAGATACTGATAATATTAGTCCTATGTCCCATGTATTTGATAAAAAGAATGTTTTCCGTGAAGATGTTATTACCAATATGGATAACAGAGAAGAGCTTTTAAGTAATGCTCCTTCAAAAAAAGATGGATGTTTTATGGTGCCAAAGACAGTAGAGTAATTTTCTAAATTTAATGAATCAATAGATATATTTTAATGGATATATTTTAATAGATAAATATCAATAGATAAATATCAATCAATAAAATATCAATAGATAAAATATCAATAGATAAAATATCAGATGAAGATGGAGATAGGTTGATAAAAATAAATCAACCGGCAAAAAGCATAAGAGGGTGCTTTTCGCTCACTGATTTGAGGGCCTGAAAAACAGGCACATGGAGGTTAATATGGACATTACTAGTTTATCAGCTCTTGAACTTGGAGCTAAGATTAAGAATAGAGAAATAAGTGTTTTAGAAGCTACAAAAGCGCAGCTTGAAAAAATTAAGGAAAAAGATAGTCTTTATAATTGTTATATTACAGTTATGGAGGAAGAAGCATTAAAGAGAGCGGTGGAAGTACAAGAAGCCTTAGATAGAGGAGAATATAAAAATTCACCTCTTGCAGGTGTTCCAGTAGCAATTAAAGATAATATTTGTACGAAAGGTACTAAAACTACATGTGGATCAAAAAGTCTATATAATTTTGTGCCACCTTACAACGCAACTGTAATTGATAAATTAATGGAAGCCGGAGCAGTTATTATAGGAAAGACTAATATGGATGAGTTTGCTATGGGTGGTACCACTGAAACATCTTTCTTTGGTTCAACTAAGAATCCAGTAAATACAGCTCATGTACCAGGAGGTTCTAGTGGTGGTTCAGCAGCTTCAGTGGCTGCAATGGAAGCTTTTTATGCTTTAGGTTCTGATACAGGTGGTTCAATTAGACAACCGAGTGCTTATTGTGGAGTAACAGGTATTAAACCTACTTATGGTACAGTGTCAAGATTTGGTCTAGTAGCATTCGCTTCCTCCCTTGACCAAATTGGTCCAATTGCAAGAAATGTTTCTGATTGCGCTGTAGCACTTGATATTATATCAGGATACGACAAGATGGATTCGACGTCTATCGAAAAAGATAACTATGAATATGCAAAAGCATTAGTAGAAGACGTAAAAGGGATGAGAATTGGTATTCCAAAGGGATATTTAGGAGAAGGCCTTGATAAAGAAATTAAGGAGAGCATTTTAAAAGCTAGTAAAGTGTTAGAAGAGAATGGGGCTATTATAGAAGAATTTGATCTTGAAGCTGTTGAATATGCAATATCAGCTTATTATGTAATCGCTTGTGCAGAAGCTAGTTCAAACTTATCAAGATATGATGGTGTTAAATATGGTTACCGGGCAGAAGATGTGGAAGGACTATCTAACCTATATAAGAAAACGAGAAGTGAAGCCTTTGGTAATGAAGTAAAACAAAGAATGATGATAGGCTCTTTTGTACTGAGTTCTGGTTACTATGATGCTTATTATAATAAAGCACTGAAAATGAGAGCATTAATAACAGAAGGCTTTTTAAAAGCGTTTGAAAAATTTGATATTATTCTAGGTCCCACAGCTCCATCCACTGCATCAAAATTAAATGAAAGTTTATCGGATCCTTTAAAAATGTATCTTGGAGATATCTATACGGTATCTGTTAACTTAGCAGGATTACCAGCCATTAGTTTGCCTTGTGGTACAGATTCTAAGGGGTTACCAATTGGTTTACAGCTAATCGGTAAACACTTTGGTGAAAAAGATATTATTCGTGCAGCCTATACCTATGAGCAGAGGAGGAAATAATATGAAATCATATGAAACAGTCATCGGACTTGAAGTTCATGTGGAACTTGCAACAAAAACAAAGATATTTTGTGGATGTACTACCCAGTTTGGTGGAAAAGAGAATACTCATTGTTGCCCTATCTGTCTGGGAATGCCAGGTACTTTACCAGTTTTGAATAAAAAAGTAGTAGAGTTTGCAGTTGCAACAGGACTTGCAACTGGATGTACTATAACTAAAAATAATAGATTTGACCGTAAAAATTATTTCTATCCTGATTTGCCAAAGGCTTATCAAGTATCCCAATTATATTTCCCAATATGTAGAGATGGTGGAATTGAAATTGAAGTGGATGGAGTGAAAAAGGTAGTTGGTATTCATGAAATTCATATGGAAGAGGATGCTGGTAAATTAGTTCATGATCCATGGGAGGATTGTACTCTAGTTGATTACAACCGTTGTGGAGTGCCATTAATTGAAATTGTTAGTGAACCGGACATGAGATCTGCTGATGAAGTAATAGCATATCTTGAAAAACTAAAATTAATTCTTCAATACCTTGGAGTATCAGATTGTAAAATGCAAGAAGGTTCTCTACGTGCAGACATCAACTTATCTGTTAGGGAAGTAGGCGCAAAAGAATTTGGCACTAGAACTGAGATGAAGAATATGAACTCCTTTAAGGCAATTGCAAGAGCAATTGAAGGTGAGAGAAAACGTCAGATTGAACTACTTGAAGAGGGAAAAAGCATAATTCAAGAAACAAGACGTTGGGATGATAATAAAGATACTAGTTTTGCAATGAGATCAAAAGAGGATGCACAGGATTATAGATATTTTCCTGAACCAGATTTAGTTCCAGTAGAAATAAGTGAAGAATGGTTGCAAGAGATCAAATCACGTCAGCCTGAACTTAGGGATGAGAAAATGGCAAGATATGAAAAAGAATATGACATTCCTCATTATGATGCATTAATTATTACAAGTTCAAAGAAACTTGCAGATATCTTCGAAGAGACAGTAGCTCTCTGTGAAAAACCAAAAGAAGTATCCAACTGGTTAATGGTAGAAACCATGAGACTTTGTAAAGATAATGAGGTAGAAACTGAGAATATATCCTTTAGCCCTTGTAATTTGGCTAAATTAATTAGTTTAATTGATGGTGGTAAGATTAATAGAACAGTAGCAAAAGAAGTATTTGAACTTGTCTTTGCTGATGACATCAACCCAGAAGAATATGTAAAAGAAAAAGGACTTCTTATGGTAAATGATGAAGGGTTATTACGTTCTACAGTGGAGCGAATTATAAATGAAAATCCTGCATCTGTTGCAGATTATAAAGGTGGTAAAGACAAAGCACTTGGTTTCTTAGTAGGTCAAACAATGAAAGAAATGAAGGGTAAGGCGGATCCTGGAATGATTAATAGGTTATTAAAGGAATTGTTGTAACATTAATAAAAACTTATTTAGATAGCGCCTTGAACACCAGTTCAAATCTGGTTGTCGCCTCTCATATGAAATCTCTAAACCTTTGTAATAAGGGTTTAGAGATTTTTTTGTTAGCACAAAATAGGTGCAGCTAGGTAGAAATATGTACTAATGGATTATTTCTAGCAAACACCATTTAATGTAGAATAGGAGGTACAGTTTTATGATTGGTGTATAAAGATTACTGGTAAATTTAGTTTATTTATTGTGATCAATATGATAAGATGGTATTTGAAACTTATAAATATGAATTAGCATAGATGTCAAATAAGGGCTATTGATTATTCTTAAGGAAAATCACAAGTAATCTTGTGTTGATTATAGATATAAAATTGATAAAGGAGATGATTAATATGAAAAATAGTAATCGAAATATACTAAAATGTCGTAGGAAGGTGACAATAATTTAGCCTTCCTGAAAATGGAGGATTATATGATTGTTAATAAAATTGATGGTATTGAATTTCGACTTAAAGAATGTATTGACTTTACATGGCTAAAAAAATATGGAACAGCATTTACAGTAATTGATGGAACAGGTTCTGGATGTCTTTGCATTGGAATGCAGAATGGTGAAAATAAATATTTTTGTAAAATTGCAGGAGTTAATACAGTTGAAGCTGAGGTTACACCACAAGAAGCAGTGAAGATATTAAAAAATGCAGTACAAATATATAGAGATTTAAAACATCCAAATCTAGTAGAGATTATTGAAGATTATGCATATAAGAATTTTTATATTGTAGTGTTTAAATGGGTAGAAGGGTTGTGCTTATTTGACCATTGGAATTTTGAAAAATATCATAAAAATCCAACGTTGAAAAGTCCTGCAGAACTGTTCAAAACATTATCTGTGAGAAAAAAATTACAAGCTGTAGACATTATCTTTTCTTTTTTATTAAATACATCAAGAAATAAATATGTTGCAGTTGACTTTTATGATGGAAGTATTATTTATGATTTTAAAAGTAACTTGATAACACTTTGTGATATTGATTTTTTTAGAAATGCTCCTGTGATTAATGATAGAGGGGAAGAGTGGTTTGGCACCAAAAGGCTAAAGGCACCTGAGGAGTATATATTAAGTGCTGTTATTGATGAGGTAACTAATATATATACGTTGGGAGCTTTAATATTTGATTTTTTTGGGACTTTTAGTAAGGAAGATATAAGAAGACGTTATGAAAATAACTGCTTTTATCCGTGTTTATTTGATAAATGGTCATTAAACGAAAAGTGCTATGATATAGCAATAAAAGCGGTTCAAAATGATAGAACAAAAAGATTTCGTAATATGACTGAGTTCTATTCAGCATGGGTAGATGCATGCAGCGAGTTACGAGCGTAATATACATAAAAAGGTGTTCTGGTAATGTTTAAATAGTTTAAATCTGGTTGTCGCCTTGATTAGAAAATCTCTAAACCTTGAAAATGCAAAGGTTTAGAGATTTTTTGTTTTTGTTGTTCTATCTTGTTTTTCAAAAGAGGTGGAAAATAGTGAACCATAAAAGAATTCGAAAGTTTATTTTCGAATATATATTAATGACTTGAAAAAATGATAAGACTAGATAATATCCTCACTATGCTGGTTATGGGGTCTCTTGAATTGGAAGGAGAATTAATAAATACGTAAGAATACTTAAATTTATCTTAACTTGTTTTTTTTGACGAATGAAGTATAATAAACTAATAATATGAAATTATTTACTTTTATTACAAAATTAAATAGATATAATAAGGAGCAGGAAATGGAACAAAATATAAAAAATAAAATAAATAACCTTGTTAAATCCAATTATTTTATATTCACCATAGCTTTCTTAATGTTGTTACCCATTGTATTTTTCTCGTTTATAATAGAAAGAAAATCATTTGTATGGGAGATGGATGGAATGTATCAACATTACCCTATCTTAGTATACTATGGAAACTTATTAAAGGAACTTTTGAGTGGAAAAGGATTTCCAATGTTTGATTTTAGTATTGGACTTGGTTTTGACACCATATCCACTCTTCACTATTATGTAATTGGAGATCCTATATCACTTTTATCTATCTTTATGACACCTGAGAATTCGGTATATCTATATGGACTTATGATCCTATTACGATTCTATCTAGCAGGTTTAGCATTTATAAAACTTTGCACATTTTTCAATCAGAAAAGTTTAGGAGTACCCCTTGGTGCACTAATCTATATATTCAGTGGATATGGATTATTTGCGGGAGTAAGACACCCCTATTTTCTAAATCCAATGATTTACTTACCATTACTTATTATAGGTCTTGAAAAGGTTTTAAGAAAGCAAAAGCCTACTTTATTAATAGTTATGGCCTTTGTATGTTCTATAAGTAATTTCTATTTTCTATTTATATTAAGTGTTGCTGCAGTTATTTATTGTATTTTCCGCTACATTTTCTTGTATCACATTGATTATAAAAATAAATTACTTGGTCTAATAATTACTGGATTTAAGGTAGGAGGTTATTACCTCTTAGGAATTACTATGTCCTTTGTTATTTTGCTTCCTGTTCTCTATGCATTTTCTTTAAATGGTAGATTAGAGGGTGGTAGCGAAATTGCAGTTAGTAATTTTTTTTATAATAAAAGGTATTATATTACCTTACTACAAAGTATGTTTGCTAGTGGAATTACCCCAGGATACTGGGTAAGGTTATCATTTCCTTCCATTGTTGCAGTTAGCTTTTGTGTTATGGTTCTAAATAAAAGATTTAAGAAATTTAGTATTGTATTTTTCCTTGGAATATTAGGACTATTGGTTCCTTTCTTTGGATTAGCAATGAATGGTTTTTCTTATATATCAAACCGTTGGGGATTTATTATTGGGTTAATGGTAGGATGTATATTTGCATTTACTTATGAGAGTTTATTTGAATTAAAGAAAAAGGAAGTAGGTTTATTAATTACAGGGGTATTAGGGTATGGCATATTAACTTTTGCTTTTCGTTCTAGTTCATTGGTAAAATATGAATTTATAATATTAGTTACTACAGTAATTATTATGTTAATAATTCAATTAAAGCCTATGAAGAATGTAAAATGGCTACCAAATGTTATAGTAGTTACTATAGTTCTGTGTTCCATAGGATTACATGGAATCTTATTCTATGATACTAAATATAGTGGATATGCCCGCGAATTTTTAACTAAGGCAGAAGTATATGATAGAACCTACGGTGGAGTATTAACTGCGATTGATGAAATAGAGGATGATAGTTTTTATCGTGTTGAAACTTACGGCGATAAATCTTTAAATGAAGCAATGGCAGTAGGGTTTTTCGACGTTTCAGCCTACTTTAGTTTAATGGATGGGAAAATATCAGATTATTTAAAAGGTCATCAGGTACTAAGTCAAAAGACAGCATATCGTTTCCATGATTTGGACAACCGAGCTATTTTAAATACATTATCTAGCGTAAAATATTTAATTACAACAGAAAGAAGTGTGCAACCATATGCCTATAAATTATATAAAGAAGTAAATGATAAAAATAAAACTTATTATATCTATGAAAATCTATTGGACTTGCCACTTGGGTATGTATATGATGAATATCTTTTAGAAGATGAGTATAAGGAGCTACCAGTATTGTATAAGCAAAATGCAATGCTTAATGCTGTGGTATTAGAAGAAGATAATAGTTATGTTAAGAAAACATCCAAAGATATGTCTGAGGGAATAAAGAAGCTTGATGTAACCATTATTCCGGATGAAAATATTCAAATTGAAAACAATGTTATTAAAGTGAATAAGCCTGGGGCTATTTTAACACTAGAGTTTGAAGGTATCCCCAAAGCAGAAACTTATATTGGTATACAAAACTTTAATATTAAAACCAATCAATCTGCAATGACGAACGTTCGCGTAAAAGGTCAAGGTGAAGTAGTAAAATATATTAATCTAAGAAGTAAATATTATCCTACTTACATGGGAAAAGAAGATCATTTAATTAATACAGGTTATACTAGAAATGCAAAGGCATGGGCATTATTATCATTTCCATCAAGGCAATCCTTTTACTATGATGATATTGAAGTATATGCACTTGATATGGAAAGCTACAAAAAAGAAGTGGGCAATTTAAGAAAAAATGTGTTAGAAAATATAGAGTTATCAAGAAATGGATTGACAGGAAGTGTTACTTTAGAGAATAAAGGTGTAATGGTTTTAACAATTCCCCATAGTATAGGTTTTCGCGGCTTTGTTGATGGAAAAGAAACTAAATTAATGAAGGGGAACATAATGTATACCGCTCTTAATCTTGATGCTGGTACCCATAAGATAGAAATTAAATATACGACACCATTCTTAAAAACAGGTGGAGTGGTATCTGCAGTTTCATTTATAATCTTTATCGGTATTGTTTATTACAATAAGAAAGTAGCAAAGACGAAAGCATAAGGTGATAAAGGAGGTTATCCTATGGAACTTTTATCGGTTGTAGTACCTTGTTATAATGAAGAAGAAGTATTGCCAATATTCTATGAGGAGTTAATGAAGGAATCTGTTAATCTAAAAGATTTGGAACTGGAAATAATTTTTGTGAATGATGGCTCAAAAGATAAAACAATAGAAGTATTAAAACAGTTAAAGAAAAAAGATAGTAGAGTGCATTACCGATCATTTTCTAGAAACTTTGGTAAAGAAGCTGCTATCTATGCTGGACTTAAAAGAGCAACTGGTGATTATGTTGTTTTAATGGATGCCGATCTTCAAGATCCGCCATCACTTCTTAGTACTATGTATCAAGTCATTAAGACTGAAGGGTATGATTCAGTTGCCACAAGGCGTATCACAAGAAAAGGGGAACCACCCATTCGCTCCTTTTTTGCTAAGATGTTTTATCATATCATCAATAAAATATCCAAAACAGATATTGTAGATGGGGCAAGAGATTATAGATTTATGAAAAGACAAGTAGTGAATGCAATACTTGAAATGTCAGAATATAATCGCTTTACGAAAGGTATCTTTGGTTGGGTTGGCTTTGAAACTAAGTGGATTGAATATGTGAATATAGAGCGAGCTGCTGGAGAAACAAAATGGTCTTTTTGGAAGTTATTTATGTATTCACTTGAAGGAATTATTGCTTTCTCTACGGCACCTTTGGCATTGGCGTCTTTGTTTGGTGTAATCTTTTGTGTGATAGCGATATTGCTTATTATTTTTATTATTATAAGAACTGTAATATGGGGTGACCCTACTAGTGGTTGGCCTTCACTAGTTTGCATAATTAGTTTAATTGGTGGTGTACAAATGCTATGCATTGGTATCTTAGGTCAATACTTATCAAGAACATATTTGGAAACAAAAAATAGACCAATTTTTATAATTAAGGAAGAAGAATAAAATATATTTGATTAAGAATGAAAGCTTAATAACTTCTTCTATTATGTTTGTAAATAGAAGGAAACATAATAAGGAAGTGGGGCATCTAGAAAACTAGGTGCCCTTTACCAATATGACGAATAGGCAGGTTATAAATTTATTTATAAAACAAGCTAATTTTGAAAAAGTCTAATTCAGAAAATAAGCTAGTCCGAGAAATGACCTAGTTCAGAAACGAGTTCCTTCAGATGAAAATTACTTCTCTCTAACTTTAGAAGGTGGCATTCCATAATGATTACGAAATAGTCTTCCAAAATTATTGAAGTTATTAAATCCAACGGCTGATGATATTTCAGCTATGGTCATGCCACCTTGTTCTAGCATTTTATAAGCTTTTTTTAGCCTAAGTCGATTAATATAATTTGCTGGACTTTCTCCATTCACTTCCTTAAACAAATGGCAGAAACGGTATTCACTTAGATTAATCAGTTTCGATAGCTCTCCATTGGTTATGGTATTAGTATAATTCTCATGTATATATTGTAACACAATATTAAGTCTGTTTAGATTACGATTTCGTTTTATATTTTCCTTTTTTGTTAAGCTTTCAACTACATAATTGCGCATAAGATAAGTAAGAAGTTCATATATTTTCCCCTTCATTGCTATTTTATAACCGATGTTTTTATCTTTTTCTTCTTTAAATAGTTCAAGAAATATCTTTTCTATATTTTTATCTTCATTAATCAATGTCTGGAATATGATATGCCAATCCAGTGATTCTACAAATAATGCCTCAACTTCAAATATCAGCACAAGTGCATCAAATACATCAGTATAACTAAAGCCTTCATGTAGTTCATTATTATTAAAGATTACTAGATTGCCTGGTTTAACAGTATATTTTTTATGATTACAAACCATAGTCCCCTCGCCTTGTAATACATAATGTAGTTCAATATGTTCATGCCAATGATTACTAAAATATCTTCCTTTTTTTGTGATATTATTTTGAAACATTTGTACAGGAAATTCTTCGTCGCTTATAACTTTATTTTCATATAAACTTAATTCATTAATCATCTAGCACCTCTTTCTTAGTCAAAGTGGATATTCAAGGTCTGTATAGCAATAAGCTGACCGAGTTACATTGCAATAATCTTATACCTTCTATTCAGTTATAATATTATATAGCAAGATCATATGTATATTCGACAATAATGTGGTTGAGAAAAAGATTGAAATTATTGTATACTATATACATATTCTAAAAGAGAATTCAATTAATATCAAGTGAATTCTACAGAATAAGGTATTATGGGTTTTATAGTTATTACATAGCTTATATTATATGGAAACTATAATTTAGCAAGAATTACTTACATAAAGGAGAATGTATAATGGTTAAAGCAGGTATAATTGGATGTGGTGGTATATCAAATAATAAACACATGCCAGCAATTAAGCGTATGAATGATGTAGAGATGGTAGCATTTTGTGATATTTCCATAGAGAAAGCGAAGAAAGCAAAAGTAGATTTTGGTAACGAAGAGTCTAGGGTATATGAAGATTACAAAGAACTTTTAGAAAAAGAAACTGATATTGATGTTATCTATGTGTTAACACCAAATCGTTCTCATAGTGAAATATCAATAGCTGCGATGAAATCTGGAAAGCATGTTATGTGTGAAAAGCCAATGGCTAAAACATATGAAGAAGCTAAATTAATGGTTGAAACAGCAAAAGAAACAGGTAGAGTATTAACAATTGGTTACCAAAATCGTTACCGTGAGGATTCCCTATATTTAAATAAGGCTTGTAGGGCTGGTGAACTTGGAGATATTTATTATGCGAAAGGTCATGCAATTAGAAGAAGAGCAGTACCAACATGGGGTGTATTTCTTAACGAATTTGAACAAGGTGGAGGCCCACTAATTGATATAGGAACACATGCACTTGATTTAACACTATGGATGTTAGATAACTATGAGCCTGCTATGGTAGTTGGTTCTGTATTTAAAAAATTAGGTGAGCAAAGAGAGACTGGAAATGCATGGGGTGATTGGAATGTAGATGAGTTTACAGTAGAAGATTCTGCCTTTGGTTTTATTAAAATGAAAAACGGTGCAACCGTTTACTTAGAAAGTAGTTGGGCACTTAATTCACTTGAAGTAGATGAAGCGAAAACTTCCCTTAGTGGTACATTAGCAGGTGCTGACATGAAAGATGGTCTAAGAATAAACAAAGTAAAATTCAATAAGCAAGTAGTTGAAAATGTTAATCTAAAGTCAGGTGGAGTGGCATTCTTTGATAATGCAGGGGGTAAACCAGAGGATATTGAACAAAGAGTATTTATTGATGCAGTTACTAAAGGAAGCGAATTAGTGGTAAAACCAGAGCAAGCTTTAGTCGTGACACAAATACTAGAAGCTATTTATGAATCAGCAAAAGCAAATGCACCAGTGTTTTTTAATTAAACTAGATGAATTAGTATCAATTCAATATTAGATTTAAAAAGGAGAATATTCTATGAGTTTACCAGTAGCGTTACAACTTTATTCATTAAGAAAAGAATTTGAAGAAAACTATAAAGATACGTTAAAAAAAGTTTCTAATTTAGGTTTTGATGGGGTAGAATTCGCTGGATTTTATAATATAAAAGCGGAAGATATGAAAGAAACATTAGAGGCATGTAATTTAGGAGTAGCAGGAAGTCATACTAGTTATGATTTATTACTTCATCATCTTGATGAAGTAATTGAATACAATAAAATAATTGGAAACAAACATATTATTTGCCCATATTGTGTATTCCCAGATGAAGATGCACTTGAGAAAGTAATTACAAACTTTAATGTTATTGGAAAAAGATTAGAAGAGGAAGGTTTCGTTTTTTCTTATCACAACCACAGTCATGAGTTTGTAAAGTTTAATGATAAGTATATATTAGATACTATCTTTGAAAAATGTGATAAAGTTGTTCCAGAATTAGATGTTTATTGGGTATATAGAGGATTGGAAAAACCAAGTGATTACATTAAGAAGTATAGTGATAGAATGGATTTAGTACATATTAAAGATGGTAATATGGTAGCTGGAACTGCTATTGGAGAAGGTGAAGTAGACATAGCATCTGTGATTGATGTAATAGATGAAACAAAAGTAGAGTGGTTAGTTGTTGAAGATGAAACACCTTATCCAGAATCCTTTTCATCTGTAACTAGAAGTATTAATAATCTAAGAAGATTATTAGAGAATAAATAGATATATGATATATTTTTAGCATTTGTATAAGAGTGAAAGAAAATATAAAACAGAAAGGTTGCCACCATGTGATTCTTTCACTCTTTTTATTGGTGGCAGTATCGCAGATAACTCTGGGATATACAATGGGTGTAAAATATGAAATTAGGTGTTTTTACAGTTGTTTTAGGTGGTTTACCTTTGGAGGAAGCTTGTAAATATTTATCTGAAAATGGAGTTCAAACAGTGGAAATTGGATGTGGTGGATATCCAGGTAAATCTCATTGTGATCCAAAAGTTTTATTAGAAGATGATGATAAATGTAAAGAATTCTTAGATACCATAAAAAAATATAATTTAGAAATTAGTGCTCTTAGTTGCCATGGGAATATGGTGCATCCAGATAAAGAGATAGCAAAAGCATTTGATGATGATTTAACAGATGCTATTCTACTTGCAGAGAAATTAGGAGTAGACGTTATCAATACATTCTCCGGTTGCCCAGGTGGATCGGAAGAAGATAAGACACCTAACTGGGTTACATCTTCATGGCCAGATGACTTTCCACGTATTTTAGATTATCAATGGAATGAAGTTGTAATTCCTTATTGGAAGAATAAAGTGAAATTTGCCAAAGAACATGGAATTCACAAATTTGCTTTAGAAATGCACCCAGGATTTGTAGTATACAATACAAGAACCTTATTAAGACTAAGAGAAGCAGTAGGTCCTGAAATTGGTGCTAACTTTGATCCAAGTCACTTAATCTGGCAAGGTATGGATCCATGTGCTAGTATTCGCGAACTTGGTAAGGCAGGAGCATTATTCCACTTCCATGCAAAGGATACTAAGATAGATAAATATAATACAGCAGTAAATGGTGTTTTAGATACTGGACATTATGGAAAAGAAAGTGAACGTTCCTGGTTATTCCGTTCTGTAGGTTATGGTCAAGGTGAGAGTTTCTGGAAAGATATTGTATCTGAATTAAGACTTGCAGGATATGATAATGCCTTAAGTATTGAGCATGAAGACAGTCTAATGTCTGGCAATGAAGGGCTTTTAAAGGGAATTCAGTGTTTAAAGAATGTATTACTTTTTGAAGATAGAGGAGAAATCTACTGGGCGTAAGTAAATTAACAGTATATAAGAAGAACTAAAAGCAAATGGTTGCATAGTACACAGAAGAAAAGTGTGAAAGAATATGGAATTATGAAGACATGTTTTCCATGTGCAATGGGGGTAAAATATGAATAGTAGTAAAAAAGAATACCAGTTAGGTATTGTTGGTTTTGGAGGTATGGGAAACTGGCATAGGGAAATCATAGAAACAATTGATGGTATCAAAGTAGCTGGTATCTATGATATTAATAAAGAACGATTAGATTATGGCACGGAGTGTGGGATTAGAACTTATGATAGTTTAGAAGAATTATTAGATGATAAGAATATTGATATTGTACTAGTTTCTACCCCAAATGATTTACATAAACCTATAGCCATTCAGGCTATGAGAGCATCAAAGCATGTAGTATGTGAAAAGCCAGTTACATTATCATCGGATGATTTAGAAGAAATGATTCAGGTTTCAAAAGAAACAAATCGTTTTTTTACAGTTCACCAAAACAGAAGATGGGATGAAGACTTTTTAACCATCAAAAATATCGTTGATAGCAACTCTTTAGGTGAATTATTCCGTATTGAATCTAGAGTACATGGTTCAAGAGGAATACCTGGTGATTGGCGCGGTGAAAAAGAAAAAGGTGGTGGTATGGTTCTTGATTGGGGTGTTCATTTACTCGATCAAATATTATTACTATTCCCTGGAGTAAAATTAAAAACTGTGTATGGTTCATTAACTAATGTTACCAATCAACTTGTTGATGATGGCTTTACTGCCATATTAAAATTTGATAATGGTATAGAAGTCTATGTTGAAGTAGGAACTAGTAATTTTATATCTTTACCAAGATGGTATGTACTAGGCCAAAATGGAACAGCAATAATTGAAGACTGGTCTTTAAAAGGTAAGATAGTAATGGCAACAGGGTTAAATGAAGGAGATGTTGTACCTGTTAAGACAGCTGCAGGTTTAACAAAGACCATGGCACCGAGACGAGAAGACACTATACGTACAGAAGAATTACCAGTTGTTAAAAGTGATATTAGAGACTTTTACAAAAATGTTATAGAAGTAATAGATGAAAAAGCAGAATCTAAGATTAAGTTAGATGAAGTGATGAGAGTTATGAAACTCATGGAAGCAATCTTTGTATCCGCTAATAATGGTGAGATAGTAGAATTTGAATAAAGATGGATTGTTGATTAACTAACTAATAAAGCCACCAGCTAAGCTGGTGGTTTTTATTTGCACAAGAAATAGAAAAATTAATTTCTGCCATGGGGCTTGACTAAGCTCTTAAATCAAAATTAAATCGATTTATTGAAACATTGTCAGCTGTGACATCTTCTCCTAGAATTTCCTTAATAGGATTTATATTAGACTCCCGTATTAGTATTTCACTCTTCATAAAGTATCCTTTTTCAAAAAGAAGGTCAGACAATTCATCGATATGGGAAGATACCAAATCCTTTGTGTCTTCTTCATCAAAATAGAATTTACTAAGAATTTCTTTATCTTTCATTTCTATATAAATATCAGTTTTACCTAAGTTATCCATGTCAAGGTGAAGAAGTACCTTTATGCCTTCCGAAAGTGAACTACCATTACGTTTATTACTATAAACATATAATTCACCATTTGCATTTTTGTGTTGTAACTTTAATGGCAGTGGTATGTAATGAAATAATTGATTTAAATGGTTGATAAAGTTAAGGTTATCTTGTATATGGCCGGTTTGATTCATGGTATTAC
>JAEWHU010000188.1 GCA_023387635.1 Bacillota bacterium | reverse complement strand
GTTATAATAATAGTTGGATCCATCATTGGAATTCCTGGATATTGCTTAAATAACTCTTTGCGTTCTATTGGTCAAGCCAATACATCTATGAAGATTATTGTGATAACGTCAATACTTAATATTATATTGGATCCAATTTTTATCTTTGGGTTCAAATTAGGAATCGCAGGAGCAGCAATAGCAACAGTAATATCTCAAACAGCTTTAACTGTTTATGTAATCTATGCATTTGTTAAAAGAGAGGATTTTATGATTCACCTCAAAAAAAGAAAAGTGAAAGATGAAGCTGCCTTGGTTAAAGAAAGCTTAAAAATAGGGTTGCCTTCTTTTTACGTACAGATCTTAGCAGCCATTGTAAGTATTTTTGTGAACAATAGTTTGCTCAAATATGGAACTGACCTAGATATCGCAGCCGTAACTATTATGTCTAGTATATTTAGTTTCTATAACATGGTTATATTTGGTATTGTACAAGGCAATAATGCTATCTGCGGATATAATTGGGGAGCAAAACAATATACTAGAGTTAGGAAATCACTTGAATTGGCACTTTTCTATTCGTTTTTATTATCCTCTCTTTTATATTTAGTGATTTTATTATTTCCTGGGTTATTGGTAAACATATTTACGGATGATAAATCTTTAATAGAATTAACTTCTACAGGTATGAAATTCTATCTTAGTATGCTTCCGCTAATTGGTCTACAAACAGTTAGTTCTCAGTATTATCAAGTTGTTGGCAATGCTAAGCGTAGTAGTGTTTTAGCGTTTTTAAGATATGGAATTATTATTATTCCAGCTATTTTAATATTAGCACCAAAACTTTCGGTTATGGGGATTTATATTAGTAATGCTTTATCTGATGGTATTGCATCAGTGGTTGCTATCATTTATATTCTGGCAGAGATTATAAAGTTAAAAAGACTAGAAGCTTAGAATTTGGATAGTAGGTCTTAATTATAAAATAAAGTTCCATATCAATAATGTGAATTATTGATATGGAACTTTTTTATGCCTAGCAGTACGAATGGAGGTGAAATCTTTCACACAGCACTTACAATGCTAATGCTACCTATGATATTCTTATCTGGTTCTATATTTCCTTAACTGGAAGACCTGCATGGATGTTGAGGCATAAATAATAACTAATCAATTGAATCATATTAAAAGGTGAAGCAAGGGCAGTAAAATTCGGTCCTTGTTTTTTTGTTATTTAATTAGTACATAGTTATATGTTATCACTTGATATTATGTAATATTTTGTATAAAATAGCAATAAGCAATTACATAATAATTCCAATTAGGTAACTTAGGGAAAGAAGGTACTTCATGAAAAAATTTACATTCAACAATTTAAAAATTAGGAGTAAGTTACTTTTGATTTACGCTTTTTGTGTTTTTAGTCCTATTATTGTTACGGATGCTATCATCTTGCATACTGTGAATCAGAGTGCCAAAGAAAAGCAGACAAAGGATTTACAACATGTGATGGAACGTGTTGAGTATAATCTTAGGGAGACGCTTAAAGGTTGTATTTCATTTACCAGCAATTTATACAACGACCGTTTATTGGATGAATTTTTGAACACAGAGTACCCCGATTATGTGACTTACTATGAAGCATATGTGGATTTGTTAAACAATAATAGTTTGAGCTATAACTACAATAATGGTATTTTATATAAAATCCAAGTTTATGCGGATAATGACACCATACTAAGTGGTGGTAATATCGCTAAAATTGATATGATTAAAGATGCCGAATGGTATAAAGCATATAATGAAGAAGGGATAGATATCTTCTTATATACCTATTATGATGAAGCTAAGAAATCCATTGCCGGTAGTGGTACCAGTAGAACTATAAGCATCGTAAGAAAGATGGGTAACTATGGTTTTGATGGAATCGAAAAGTTATTAAAGATTGATATTGATTATAATTATATGCTAAAGGATGTACAGAATGAAAAGATTGACGCCGAAATCTATGTAAGAAACCAAGATTACATATTATTTTCAAACTTACCAAATGAGAATAGCATGAAGGACTATGTTCCTGCCAATATGCTAGATAGTAGCAAGATAACTATGTCAAAAGACTTTATGGTTGCTAATCAGAAGTTAGATATTGTTATTATGTCTGAAAGCACCCCTTTTTGGTCTGTGATATTTGGAAACAAGGGGCTGATAATACTAATATTATTGAATGTATTTATCCCATCTCTCCTTATTTATTTTGTTGGAAAATCTATTAGTAAACGATTATCTCTCGTAGCAAATTACATGGATAAAGTGAAGAAGGAGCGATTTGAAGTAATCGACTGTCTAGAAGGAGAGGACGAAATAGGTAATCTAATTAGAAGTTATAATCTTATGGTTCTGAAAATCAGGAACTTAATAGAAGTTGTGTTCAAGGGTAATGCAGAGAAACAGGCCTTAGAGCTATCAAAAAAGCAGGCTGAACTAAAGGCAGTACAGAGCCAAGTGAATCCCCATTTTCTATTCAATACCTTAGAAACCATCCGTATGCGAAGCTTACTAAAAGGTGAAATTGAAACAGCTGATATCATTGGTCAACTAGCAATATTGTTTCGCAAAAGCATGGACTGGGGATCTGATTATAGTACTATAGAAGATGAAATGAGTTTTGTTGAGAAATATATTAATATACAGAGATATCGTTTTGGAGATAAAATCAAGTATTATAACTATATTATGGAGGAGTGCAAGAATTATAAGGTACCAAAGCTTGCCATTGCCACCTTTATAGAAAATGCATGTATCCATGGCATTGAAACCACTGTAAATGATGGTGTTATATCCTTAACCATCACAAAAAATCTAGAGAACCTATTTATTGAAATATCAGATAATGGTAGGGGTTTTGACAGGAAAAAGCATGAAGAGGTAAGGTGGATGATTGAACATGCAGACAGTAAGATGTTATATGAAGCAAAAAGTACTGGTATATTAAATGCATTTTTAAGGTTTAAAATGTATTGTGACGGCAATATTTCATTTAATATTGATAGCAAATTGGGGAATGGAACAGATATTATGATACAAATACCGTTAATATATGTAGATAGAAAGATGGGTATGAATACGAAATATAAAGAGGAGGGGACTTCTTATGATTAAGGTTATGATTGTTGATGATGAACCTTTTATCAGGCAGGGTATTCAGATATTAATTGACTGGAAGAAGTACGGTTTTGAAATCTGTGGAGAAGCATCAAGTGGAAGAGAAGCGATTGAATTGATGCAGGGTATGAACGTAGATTTGATTATAACGGACATTAAAATGCCCGAAATGAACGGAATTGAGTTAATAGAATATACGTGGGAACACATATCAGAAAAGATAAGATTTATTTTATTAAGTGGTTATTATGAATTTGAATATGCGAAGAAGGCAATTAAATATGATGTGGCGGATTATATCTTGAAACCTGTACAAAAAGAGGAACTTGTCCATGCCTTAGAAGATTATAAGAAGCAATTTAAGAAGTGGAGCGAGGAACGTAAAAAGTTGGAACTCTCTGAGAAAATTGTCTTTGACCGTTATTTATCTTTATTGATTGCAGGAAATCAAGATGAGGAGAGTGTCTTTAATGTAGTTAAGCATTTGGTTGACTATACTGGCGTTAGATATATTAACGTTGAATATGAACAAATGGAAAATAATTTTAATAAGCTTTCTAAAGATGAGAAACAAAAGGCTCAGACTCTTCTATATGAAGCATTAAAGGATTATCTTTCGGAGCATTGGTATCATTGCTATATTAATCCAAATAGCAACGAGATGAAATATTCCGTGGGTTTTATATATGTTAAAAAACTTGCTGATTTAGAAGATATCAGTGAAAAGGAATATATTTTAAAACTTTATGATGCAATTAGCTCAAGGTTATCCGAAAAAATAATATTGCATATCGGACAAAAAGTGGAAGACATTAATATGATTTCGGATTCCTATAAATCAGCAACCATTGGGAAGAGAAGCAAGCATTTTGCAAATATAAATGAGATTACCTATTGTGATGAAATTGAAAGTAGCACAAAACGTAATAAATACCGGATGGATAAAGATATTATGGACAATTTAATTCGAGCTATTGAGGAACATGACACAGAGAAAATGAATAGAAGGCTTAATGCTGTCTATGATTATTTTAAGGAAATTGTTGCTGATCCCGAAATTATTAAAATTAATCTTGATTACCTACTGTTTAATCTGATTAATTTGACGAAAGAACTAAAACCAGAATTTGACCAAGAAGAAGTAAATAAAATAATATCACAGAGTGGTTACAATGATATAGCTATTAGTGGAAATGTAACATATCTAAAGAAATTTGCCGAAGAATTTTCAACCTATTTACACCAATTGAGACAGTATGCATTAGGAGGCGTACTGACAGAGATTGAAAATGAAATTACGGAGCACTATATGAATAATCTAAGTTTAAAACTCCTTAGTGAAAAATATTATATTAATAGTGCTTACCTAGGGCAGATATTCAAAAAGCAATATGGGATTTCATTTAAGGATTATCTGAATAATTATCGAATTGATAGGGCAGCTGAGTTACTAATCCGTTCTGATGTAATGGTATATGAGGTCGCAAATGCTGTGGGTTTTAATAGTACGGATTATTTCATTAGTAAATTCGTCGAATTAAAAGGTAGCACTCCGTTGCAATATAGAAAACAGGTAATTCATAGATGAAATTAGATAAATTGTGTAATTATATCATAATAATTAAGTTTTAATAGTGAAATATATAATTATTAGTATTTTTCCTATACTTAGTATATAGTAATTGTTGTGGAAAACATATAAAATATACATAGACTAAGCATGTATTGTATACATAATTAGCAAAAACTATAGGGAGGACACATTATGAAAAAGTTCAGAACCTTGATTACGGTTATGTTGGTAATCACAATGTTTGCTACTCTTATGGTTGGCTGCAAGAAAGAAGAAGGAAAAACAGCTGACAATGGGAGTGCAACTATTACAAATGACAGTGGAAGCAAAGACGACAATGCTGATAAAACAACTCCTAAAGAAATTAAAGAATTTACTATGTTCAATGCAGTTCCTGGAACAGAGATTCCAGATGACAACAGATTAATGAACAAACTTGCTGAACTTACTGGTGCTAAGGCGAAGATTACCTGGTTAACTGGTCAAACCGCTGATGAAAGAATCGGTGTTATGATTGCTGTTGGAGATTATCCTGATTTTATCACAGGTGCTACAGGAACATCAGCATTATTAGAAGCTGGTGCTTTAATTCCTCTTGATAAATATTGGGATGCTTATCCTAACATCAAGAACTATTTGTCCGAAGAAGATTGGAATAAGGTTAGAGCGGAAGATGGTCATGTTTATTTGATGCCACAGTTTGGTATCATTCAAGGGAAAGATATGGCTACATACCACTGGGATGAAGCTTTTTGGATTCAAAAAGATGTACTAATCTGGGATAACTTTCCAACTATTAGAACGATGGATCAATATTTTGATTTAATTGCAAGATATCTTGAAGCACATCCTCAAACAGAAGATGGTCAAGCTACAGTAGGATTCTCTATGAGTTCAGAAGACTGGAGATACTTTGGTATAGAAAATCCTCCACTATTCTTATCTGGTTATCCTAATGATGGTGCTTGTATCGTAGATCCTGAAACAGAAACAGCGATTGACTACAATACAATTCCAGAAGCTAAGACTTATTATAAAAAGATAAATGAAGTATTTAATGCTGGTTTAGTACATCCTGAGACATTCACTATGTCTTATGACCAATATATATCTCTATTATCTACTGGTAGAGTATTAGGCACATTAGATCAATTGTGGAACTTCAATACAGCAAACGAAGCACTTGTAACTCAAGGTAAGGTTGGTAAGACTTATGTTCCACTGCCTATTACATACTCTGAGGATATCAAAGACAGATGGCACAGCCCTTCTGCACTTGACGTGTCCAATGGTTTAGCTATTACAACAAGTTGCAAAGATATTGAAGGAGCTTTACAGTTCTTAAATGATCTTCTTTCTCCAGAAGCTATGGTATTAAGATCTTGGGGCGAAGAAGGCGTTGATTATATGGTTGGCGATGGCGGTGTATTCTACAGAACAGAGGAACAAAGAGCAAACTATGATAACCAGGACTGGGTAACCCAGAACCTTGTTAATAGCGCATATTCTTACTTCCCTCATTTTGAAGGGCAGTTAGCAGATGGTATCAATGCTCAAGATCCAAAGAATCAACCTAATGAATTTTATGATTCCTTATATGATGTTGAAAAACAACTACTTGATGGTTATGGATTTAAAACTTTCTTAGATTTCTTAAGTTCAGATGAACCAAATGAACCTTGGTATCCTATGTGGTCCTATACTAATAACTGGACAGGTGATACTGATTATGGCGCAGCGAGGGCTAAGATAACTGAATTAAAGCATGAATGGTTACCAAAGGCTATGATGGCTCCTACAGAACAGTTTGACGCTATCTGGGATGAGTATCAGGAAGTTTACAGAACAAAAGTTGATATTGACGCTTATTTAACTGAATTAACAGCAGAAATTCAAAGAAGATCAGCGGAAGCTCGTGGCAAATAAGTATTTTACTTTGTAAAAAGATAGAACCTATTAGCTATAGGTTACTATCAACGATAGATTCCTATCAATATTAGGGGTGTCTTAAATAATGGCAGTTAAGTGTCATTTAAGACACCCCATTTAAACTGAAATGTTATGAGACTGGAGGCACTTGTATGAAAAAGCGGAAACCCTATTATATTGTTATAGTTGCGCTATGCCTTGCATCAATTATAGTAAGTATGTTTCTTCCATATTTACATCTCCCAAAACAAGAGGGGGTTAGTAATGGCTATCATATTGACTATAAAAAAGCAGCGCTTAACAGTAATATCATTAGCCAAATAGCGAAGGAAGAAGGTGTAGCTAAGTCTATTGTATATAATACTGCTAAGAATATAGTGAATGGCAAGGATCGGGAAGCAGTAAAGAGTCGACTGAAAGAGGATGAATATCATATAATTGATATTATAACGGATAAAATGATTGCCAAGGTAGCCGAGTTGGAGGAGATGGGTAACTTAGAAGAAAGTACATATTCATTTTTCGGACTCATAAAATTGTCATCCTCTGTAATTACACATTTTGAGCAGGATGTTATTAGTGCCTGTTTAGTTATATTTACTTTGATAATAACAGTGATACTTTCTTTTATTGCAGGGCTTGAGATGTTCATTAGGAAAGGATTAAAGGCCTATCGGCTAGTTAAGATATTATCACTTGCTAATATACTATTGTCTTTCGTTGGAGTTATATCTATTAATGTAATAAGTATAGGTGCATTACAAGTAGAAAAATTTCAAAAATCAAATTGGGGAATTGGATTTTTTGCAGTTGCAGCGTTTCATGTGGTTATCTTGATATTGACGTTGATTGGTGATGCTCATGAGAGATACCAAGGCCTTATTACATGGAAGATGATTCTAAAACAGAAGCAGCTGATCCTTATGTCCATACCATTCATGCTGTACGCATTGATTTTCTATTATGGACCTTTGGCAGGATGGACGATGGCTCTTCAGAATTACAAACCAGCAGCGAAATCTAACCAAGCATGGATAGCATGGGATAAATTTGAACTTTTATTTTCTGACGAAAAATTTCTATTAGCTTTTCGTAATACGGTTGCAATGAGTCTAATCAATCTTATACTCAGTACTGTGGTTGCAATTGGGTTTGCACTTTTACTCAATGAGGTTGTTAATATGAAGGGAAAGAAGTTTGTCCAAACAATTTCCTATTTACCTCATTTTTTATCCTGGATTATCGTTGCTGCCATTGTTAGAAATGTATTATCTCTTGATGGCGGTATTATCAATGAATTATTAGTAAAGTTCAATCTCATTGATAAATCAATTAATTTCTTTGCAGAAGGAAAGTATTTCTGGTGGATTGTAGGATTTGCTGTAGTTTGGAAGGAAACAGGGTGGAACAGTATCATTTATCTGTCGTCCATCACATCTATTAACCCTGACTTATATGAGTCTGCATCCATTGATGGTGCTGGTAGATTTAATAAGATGCTACATATTACTCTTCCTGGTATTAAGCCCACCATATTAGTTCTTTTGATTATTAATCTAGGTATGATTATGAATTCTGGCTTTGAAGCACAATATCAGTTGAAAAATGATCTTATTAACAATACGGCAGAGGTCATTGATACCTATGTCCTTAACAAATCATTCAATCAGGGTGCCGATTGGTCCATAGGTACTGCTGCAGGTATTTTTAAGAGTGTTATAAGTATCCTATTAATATCCATTGCAAATCGTATTGCTAAAGCTTTTGATCAAGAAAGATTATACTAAGAGGTGGGAGGAAAATATGAAGAAAAGCAGAATAAAAAAGAGTCCGGCAGATATTATATTTATAGCAATTAATACAGTTATATTGACAATTTTTTGTATCGTTACCTTATATCCCATCCTAAATACCCTTGCAGTTTCTTTCAATGAAGCTGTGGATACTTTAATAGGTGGAATACATCTATTGCCCAGGAAGTTTACTTTAGCAAATTATAGAACGGTCTTTCGTACAAAAACTCTTATGCAAGGGGCTTACATATCGGTGCTGAGAACTATAATAGCTACTTTTACACATATGATTTTGACAGCATTACTTGCCTATGTTTTATCTAGAAAAGAATTCTTATTTAATAAACAAGTATCACAGTTTTATGTACTCACCATGTATGTCAGTGGTGGGGTGATTCCTACCATGCTTTTGCTTAGAAATCTAGGATTAACTAATACTTTTATGGTATATATTATCCCAGGTGCTATATCAGCATTTAATATGATTGTTATAAGAACCTATATGAATGGACTTTCCGATAGTTTGGTTGAATCTGCTCAGATGGATGGTGCAGGACATATGAAGATATTTTTAAAGATTATATTACCACTATGTAAACCGGTATTGGCAACAGTTGCTCTATTCATCGCAGTTGGCCAATGGAATGCATGGTTTGATGTAATGATATACAATTCTGGTAGACCAGATCTTAGTACATTGCAGTATGAATTGATGAAGCTACTTTCATCGGTTTCACAACAGTCTGCCGACCCAAATGCTATGAAGAATGCTTCTAATATGGTAACACCAGAATCTGTTCGGGCTGCGGCAACCATTGTAACAGCATTCCCTATTGTGTGCTTATACCCGTTCTTACAAAGATATTTTGTAACTGGTTTAACAATTGGTGGTGTGAAAGAATAAGAAGAGTTGAATAAAAAAGCACCAGATATTTAATCTGTTAGATTAGATATCTGGTGTTTTTTTATATCCATCTATAAAATATTTTCGGTATTTTAAAACAATGTAATACATTTTATTGTATATAAAACACATAATTTTAAGTGTAAAGTAGTATATATAGTATTCTCTTTTATGTAGGGAAATTATAAAAAAGAAGAATAGAATATGGAATGGGAAAAAAATCAAGTTTACATAAAATAATAAACATGTAACAATTGAATTATTAATTTAATAAAAATGTAATCAAAATGTTTAATAAAAGACATTAATCTATGCTAGGCTTGTAATATGATGTCGCATTTTATGATATTTATTAAAATAAAGGATTGAGGGTATAGTGATACAGAAATTTGAGCTGATACCTAAATCCGTAGCGTAGTGTGAAAATCAAGATATTCACACGGCAGAAAGGAGATTATAATGAAAAAAATATTACTTGATCAAAACAATAGAAGAAATAGAAAAAAGATATGGATATATACTGCTACTGCGTCATTATCGGTAGTACTATTGACATATTTAATGATTTCCTCTTACTACAATAATCATTTTTATAAGAATACCATTATTAATGGCATAAATACTTCTAATATGACAGTGAAACAAGTTGAAGATGCTATTAATAGTCAGATAAGATCTTATAACTTAACGTTAAAAGAGCGTAACGATAAAACAGAGGAGATTACTGGGAAGGATATTAATTTACATGCTACATTTGACGGAAGTATAGAGAAATTAATGGATGAACAAAAAGGTTATTTATGGCCAATGTATTTAGCAAAGTCCAATGAGTTAGAAGTAAGTACCACTCATGAATATGATGAATCATTGCTAAAACAATTTTTTAACGAACTAGAATGTTTTTATGAAGATAATAATATAAAACCTAAAAATGCATATATATCAGAATATACCAATAATGGTTATCAAATAATACCAGAAGACCCTGGTTCCAAGGTAAAAGAAGATGTATTGTATGATGAAATTAAAAAGGCGATTGCTACTCTAGAATCATCAATATCATTAGAAGAAATAAATGCCTATGAGGAGGCAAAGATTAAGTCAGATTATCCTAAATTAGTAAAAGCAGTAGATGAGATGAATAAGATAGCATCTGCTAAGATTACATATGAATTTGGCGAAAATATAGAAATTGTAGATGGTAACCGTATTAGTGAATGGATTTTAGTTGATGACGATTACAAGGTAAGCTTAGATGAAGGAGGAATTAAGGAGTTTGTAGATTATATTGGAAGAACTTATAATACATTTGGTAAAGAGCGTACACTTAAGACTTCTTATGGAAAGGTCATACAAATCAGTGGTGGTGATTATGGCTGGTGGTTAAATAGGGGCCAGGAAGTAACTGAGTTAACGGAATTGATACTTGATGGTAAAGAAGTAGTCAAAGAACCAGCGTATTACCAGAAGGCAAGTCAATATGGTGAAGATGATATTGGCGATACTTATGTAGAGGTAAATATAACAGCGCAACATTTATTCTTCTATAAAGAAGGCAAACTTATTTTGGAATCGGATTTTGTGTCCGGAAACATATCGAAGAATTATGTAAATCCAACAGGTACTTTTCCAATTCAATACAAGGAAAGAGATGCTACTTTAAAAGGAGAAGATTACGCTACACCAGTGAAGTACTGGATGCCTTTTAATGGTAATATTGGGTTTCATGATGCATATTGGCGTGATTCATTTGGAGGGGATATTTATCTCACAAATGGATCCCACGGTTGTATTAACATGCCTCCAGCAGCAGCCAAAATAATGTTTGAGAATATTGAAAGAGGAGTTGCTGTTTTTGTTTATGAACTAGAAGGAACGGAAAACCATAATAAAGAGGGGAAATAAAATATCTTAATTAAGTTATAAAAAGGTAAGAAATTAAAAGTGGTTATTGCAAAACTAAGGTATAATTAGTTTGCGATACCACTTTTTTATTAATTTGTTACATAAAATAAGTAAAATAGCATAAAACTACCTCTATTTAGATTATTGTTTAATGAACAATTTTATGATAGAATATGAACTTGTGAAAAAAAAGAAATAATTGTGTTATATTATCTAATGAATTAATGCGAGTTTGAAGTGAGGAAGTTATTATTAATGCTAAAGTTATACCAAAATTGAAAGAAATGAAATGTATGAATGACAAATTATTAACCAATACCAATATTGTAATGGCTGTGGCTACTGCAATATTTTTACCATATATTATATCTGCAATAGTGCTTGTTGTTTTATCAATTTTTATTGTTGTTAATGAACATACTCGTAAGTTGATTTTAATACACAAAGGTTCTAAAGTATTAATACTTTTTTTTGCTTATGGAATTTTTATTTCTTGTATATATCAGAATTGGATTGGAGTTATAGTTGGATTTGCTATAGCACTTGGATTTGTTCTAGGACTATATTTGCGAAGTGTTATGACTAGTATACTTTTTGAAAAGATACTAACAATGATATGTTATTACAGTATTGTAGGCACAATTTGGGCACTTGTTGAAACATTTATTATTCCGATTTTTATTAAGGGATATAAAGTTGATCGTGCATCCGCTATGTTTTTCTATCCTAATTATTTTGGAAATATTGTTAGTATAGTGATTATTATTTGTGCTTATAAGGTAGTTACTCGCCAGGGGAAAATAGGGACATACTATATAATTGCATTTATGAACGTGATTAGTTTATATTTATGTAAGAGTATGTTTGCCTGGGTTGAAATTTTTCTTGGTGTAGCTGTATTGTTAATTGTGTTAAAAAAACATAAATTTTTAGCCATATGGCTCATAATGGCTACGATAGGTAGTTTTGCTATTCTAGTTTTAAATATAGGACTAATACCGCGTTTATATCAAGCGGAGCTTACAACTGAGATACGATTTAAGATATGGGATTTTGCCATTTTACAAATAAAGAATGCTCCTTTTTTGGGACATGGGTTTATGTCCTACATGTATTTGGATAAAGAACATCACCTAGGAACTTTAACAACTCATTCACATAGTATAACATTAGAGCTATTGATGAATTTTGGGATAGTTGGAACTGGATTGTTTTTATGGTATTTTATTCAATACTCTAAAACTTTATTTAAAGTAAGTTTAGCCAAAAATAAAACAATGATCTATTCCTTAATATTTGCAATATTGGCAGCATCTTTAGTACATGGTTTCGTAGATCTTACTCTTATGTGGATACAAACATTACCATTATTCTTAATTATTTTGGCAGGTTTAGGAGTATATGAAAATACTTCAAAAAAGTCATCTTTGGGATGTGAAATATAGTATTATAAAGAAGTACTATTATTTATAGAAATATAGATAGTAGTGCTTTTTTGACTAAGTTAGAATTATAGTAAAATAAGATTAAAGTTATATCTTAATGGATGACAACATACATGAATTGGAGTCTTGAATAAATATGATTGAATAGTTCAGATTGAATAATGAAATATAAAAATGCTATCATGTGATTGTTTAATAATACTTACTATGTTACAATAATGAAATATATGGGAAAAGTTATGTTGTTGAACATGAATTGAGTACCCGAGATAGGAGAAATATATGAACATAGATAAGTATATAGAAAAAGACTTTCAGGGTTGTGTCTCTATAAAAAAGGGCGGTGAAACCATATTTGAAGGGGCTTATGGATATGCGGATTTGCCAAACAAAGTAACAAATACATTGGATACAAAATTTGCAACGGCATCTGCTGGAAAAGTTTTTGTTGCAGTTGGTATATTGCAACTAATAGAAAAAGGCCAATTACATTTTAATAGCACCATTGGTGAATTATTAGATTTTGACTTACATAATATTGATAAAGATATTACCGTGGAGCAATTACTTACCCACAAGTCAGGAATTCCAGATTATTTTGACGAAAGCATTATGGATGAATATGAAGAGTTGTGGAGAGATTATCCAAACTACAAAATTCGTTCCAGTGCAGATTTATTACCCTTATTTATTAAGAAACCTATGATGTATCCTAAGGGGGAAAAGTTTCTATATAATAATACAGGATTTGTTGTTCTTGGCTTAATTATTGAGGCAATAAGTAAAAGGCCTTTTGATGAGTACCTGAAAGAAAATATATTCGAAGTAAGTGATATGTTTAGTACGGGATATTATGAATTAGATAGACTACCTGCAAAATGTGCAAATAACTATATATATGATGAACATCGTAAGGAATATTATACTAATATTTATAGTGTTGATGTAAAAGGAACAGGAGCAGGCGGGGCATTTACCACAGTCGGTGACGTAGAATTATTCTGGAAGGCGCTATTATCTAATAAATTGCTATCAGCTGATATGACACAAAAGATGCTTAGTATACAAAGCACTTGTGATGGTGATGATAATTATGGCTATGGGATATGGTTGAATAAAAATAGTGTAGATAATAGTTTACCATATTTTACAGGAAGTGACCCTGGTGTTAGTTTTATTAGTACATATAAGTTAGATGAGAATGTAAATATAACAATTGTCAGTAACTTTGGAAATAATGTTTGGAAGATGTTAAGAAACATACGTGAAGAGTTGTTTGGAAAATAAGTTAAGTAAAGGTTAAAAAAGTGCATGGAGTATAGTAATAACTATAAACCATGCACTTTTATTGTAACTATCTATCTTAATGTTCGTAGGATAATCTAATGATAAAATCATTACAAACCTAATGATAAAATCATTATAAATCTAATGATTAATCAATTATATAGGATAATATTAGATTATAAAAATTTATTTAATTGTTTTTTTAATGGTTCTGAGATACCAGTTAAGGGAAGTCTAACCTCAGATGAACTGATTAATCCAAGTTCAGCTAAGTAATGTTTAATAGGGGCAGGATTTGGTTCTTTGAATAAAAGAGGTATAAAATCATAGAGTTCCCTCCAAACTTCAAATGCTGCTTCCATATCATTTGCTTTTACTTTATTATAGACCTCCACAAACTTTTCTGTCTTAAGATGTGAGGACGCAAGTATTCCACCATGACCACCCATAGTAAGTGTTAAATAGAATAATAAATCTTCACCAGTAAGTATGGAAAAGTCTTTTGGTGGATTCATTAGAAGTGACATCGTTTGTTTCATATCTCCACAGGAGTCTTTTAATCCCACTATATTTTCTATTTCTGCAAGTCTATAAATTGTTTCATTTTCAATATTAGTGCCAGTTCGGTATGGGATATTATAAACGATAATATTTAATTTTGTTTCTTCTGCAATGGTTTTAAAGTGGTTATAGATTCCTTCCTGACTTGGTCTATTGTAGTAAGGACATACAGATAAGATACCTTGGATATTATATTTTTCAGCTATTTTTAATTTATTTATTACTTTTGCAGTGTAGTTACCACCTACACCTACATAGATTGGAAGATTCTCTTTGTTATATTCAATTGTTTTTTCAATCATTTCTTCAAATTCATAATCATTTAAAGTGGGTACTTCGCCAGTAGTACCTAAAGGGATTAAACCACTAATTCCTTTATCAGAATAGTGTTCTATTAGTTTTTTATATGATTTATAGTCGATTTTATCCTCTAAAAATGGAGTGATTATAGGTAACCAAACACCTGTAAGTTGCATAAATAACCTCCTTGAAATGGGTTTCCATATTAATATTATTAATACTATTGTACTAAATAGGATTATATAAAAATAGTATAATAATGCTTTAAACATTACGAATAATGCTATGAAATAGATTTATTAGAATATACAATTATTCTATTTTAGACTCTTTGGTTTAGTTCGTGTTTAGGAATAATATTTGCTTTTGTAATACAATTGATACCAAATGCTTATTTACAGTAAGTGGTAATTTATATATAATAATTTAATTATGTAAAATTAAAATAGTTAATACAGAATTAGGGGGAACTACAAATGAAAAATAATTATTCAAATGCAATGAAGAAAATTATGAGAAAACCATTTTATTTTTTAACACATCTAGCCTTTATACTTATTATTGCGATGTTTGTTGGAATAGCTGTAGATGATTATAATTTAGAGAAAAGTAAGTTTGAATATGCAAAGGAAAATACTGATATATTTGACCCTTTCAATGAAGAAATGGAATATGGGCAGATAACACCAATATTCATGTCGGAAGAATTCGCAATGAATAACGATGAAAGTATTTATTATTGCTTTCTTTTGGATGAACAATATTATCCATACATTGTTGCAGTTAATGCAGATGATATGGATAAATTTGAAGATATCATTGAATATACTTATTATGACGTAGAAGAACCGGAATCAATAACCCTCACAGGAAAGTCGGTAGAAATAGATAGTGATTTAATTGGTTTTGCAGTAGACGAGTATAATGTGTTTATGGGGACGGATAATGTAAATAAAGATAATATAGGTGATCAACTTGGATATTATTATTTAGACACCACAGAACAACCACATATCGATTATTCAGCAACCATAGGAATTATGGTGTTTGTAGCAATTACTGGAATGTTATATTTTAATTCTGCTTTTTATATAAGAAAAGCAACAAGACGTAGAAAAGAAACCTTAGCAACATATAGTGAAAACCAATTAGTAGAAGTTGATAAGGAGATTAACAATGAAGATTCACTTTATATAAAGAGTCAAATGTTATATATTACAAAAAAATATATAGTATCTTCCTATGGTGGGTTGGATATTATTCCGTTAGAAAAGATAAGTCGTGTTTATGGTGCCCATAAGGGAAATAATCGTTTCGTTAGTAATGCTCTAGTTACTATAGTTGAAACGCAAGATGGTGTGAAACACGAAATTATCCGTATGAAGGGTTCTAGAAAGTTTCATAAGCTAAAGGACATATTAGTAGACGAAATAAAACGACGCAACCCTGAGATTGAAGTTGGGATTGAAGGTAGATTTTTACCTCCTACAAAAATTAATAGCAAGCTAGTAGTGGATATACAAGATGATTATAGCGAGGTTACGAGTAATGTTTTTCTTGGAATTATAGGTGCAATTATAGGAGCAGCAATTGGGGGACTTGCATGGATAATTATCTCAGGTTTATCAGGTTATCTTATGATGTATCTTGCCATTAGAGGTTATCGCAAACTATCAGGATTTTTAGATAAGAAGGGGCAGATTATATCTTTAGTTATTGTAATGTTAATGATTTTCTTTGCCAATTATATGTACTATGCCCTAGATTATTGCATCTATAATAGCGCTGGTTCTGATAGTCTTGGCAATATATTAGCTGCATTTAGAGAGGTTCCAGGTTATCTTACTACTTCTGGTAAATGGACAGACTTTATATTAAGCCTTATAATTGGTTATGGACTTGCTATTTGGTCAGGCTTTAAGGTTATTAAATTAGTTTTTTCTAAAGATGACAGTACATATTTATAAGAATTAACTTGAAGTTTCATAATAGACAGTAGTTATATATTTCTCAACTACTGGTTATTATGGAACTTTTTTGTATCTACTATCGTCAAATGTTTATAAAGCCAGATAGGTTTAGAAAGTCAGAAAGGCTTAGAAATCGTTGGATGAAAATATATGAGAAGAAAGGATGCCACAGTTTAATTCTACTAAAGTTATTAATGTGGAGATGCACAGAGGGGCATTATGGAGAGCAGTGAGGTTTGTTTCTGCTAATGAATGAATACACTTATTATCACAACTTGGAGGGCAAAATATGAGAAAATTAAATAAGAAGAAGAAAGTAATAGCCTTAATGGCATTAACATTTATGTTTACTATAACAGGATGTAAAAATATTGGTACTATAGATGGAAAGACAGGTTCGCCTGTCACTGAAATTGATAATGATGATACGATAGCAAAGGGTGATGAAGGTTCTGGTTCCAAGAATGAAGACACTAGTATTATTTATGACAAAGAAGATATTATCATGAAAGCTGAAAAAGAAACGTATTCTAATAAAGTAGAAGAGATTACGATAACGATTGAAAATAACTCACCTTATGAGTATTATTATGGAGAAGAATTTAGCCTAGAGCAACAAGTTGATGGTGAATGGATTTTAGTTTCTCCAAAAGAAGAGATATTTGTAATTGATATTGCCAATATACTTGAAAGTAATGGCACGAATACGTTTGTAAGTCCTCTTGGGTATTATGATGAACTTTCTGATGGCCATTATAGAATTGTGAAAAGAATGGTAAAGGCAAATACGAATGAGGATGAAGCGACTGGTCAAACAGAGAGATTCTTATTAACAGCAGAATTTAATATTAGTAGTGAGGTAGGAGAAACCTCTAGATTAGCCCCAGTTTATGTATCTGTAGATAAAGAAATATATTCGGACAATGACGATGTGATTAAATATACTATAGTCAATAATACAGATGAAACGAAAAATGTCGTTTTAGCCCCACGTCTTGAAAAAGAAGTTGGCGATGGTTGGGAAGGGGTAAAATGCGAAGCTGGTTTTTGCGGAACTCCTGATTCATTAAAAGATAAGATAGATGGAGAAATCAAATTAGAATGGTTTCCAACTATTAGTGATGGCGTTTACCGATTATCTTTTGATGTGGAAGAGAATGGTAGAGAAACTACATTAATATCAGATATGTTTACTTTTATGAAAGAATCGAATACACCATCAGTGACGGCCGAGGAAGAACCAATTTTAGTTGAATTGGATGATACAGTTAACCAGAAGCCATCAAACTATAAAATTGTTAATAACTTTGATGGTGTTACTATGAGTGTAAATAAAGAATCGCTTTCTGCCAATGGATTAACTATAATGTTTCAAAATAAATCTGATAAGAAGCTTATGTATGGTGATAAATTTGTGTTAGAAATAAAAATTGATGGGCAGTGGTATGAAGTTCCTGTTGTTATAAATGGCGATTATGGATTTAATGATATTGGCTATGAGGTGCCTTCGGGGCAGGATAAAGAATGGGAAGTAGATTGGAAATGGTTATATGGAAGTCTAAATGAAGGAGAATACAGAATAGTAAAAGAGGTATCTGATTTTAGAAAGACGCGCGATTATAATATCTACTATTTGACTGGAGAATTTACACTGAGTAATTAAAATATTAAAGATGTAATAAACTTAGGTTTTTATATAAAACAGGGGAGAAATAGAATTTCACCCCTGTTTTATTATACCATATATTACATTTTAGGAAGGATATATTTATAGTTTTTTAAGTTTATCTAAAAAACTACAGTTAACATAAATTTCATTGGTTCAGGGGCAAAAACTGCATGAGGAATCTCTGCAGGCATAACAATTGTTTGACCAGAACTTACTAGATGAGTTTCATCTCCAATAGTAATTCTAGCAATCCCATCTAGAACGTAAATCATAGCATCACCGTGGGAACTGTGAGTGCTTATTTCCTCATCTTTGTCAAAGGCAAAAAGGGTTAAACTCACATTAGAATTCTGAACTAAGGTTTTACTAACGACTTGCCCAGGTTGAAAATTCACTAATTCTTTTAATTCAAGTGGTGTAGAAGATTCAATATTTTTCAAAACTTTGTTCTTAGTATTCTCCATATTACACTCCTGTCTGCTTACGAATTATTTAGTAAGATTATTATTTCTATATAATTTTATGATATATTAAAAATCAGTAGAAATCGGTTGCAAATGTTACATAAATGATTATTAAATAAGCAAATAAGTTTATGATATTGAATATGGTTTAGAAATAACAACAGAATATATTCGCTAAAGTATTAGGAAACACAATGTGTGATTCAATCACTGAATAACCCTTATTTTTTTATAATAGTAAGCCTACAATTAAAAATATAAGTCATAAGCTGACTATAAGAAATAAGGGAGAAATCAGTCATAACTTGCATAAAATATTTTTTAAAATACTTGACACAACTTAAAGCATATTGTAATATAATACAAAATAGAAACATATAATTCATATATGATTAGTATGAATTCAAAAAAGGTGAGAGGAGATATTATATATGACAATTGAGTATCTATCATTAGCCGCATTGGCGGTAGGCATAGTAGTAATTGTGCTTTTAGGAATATTAAAGAAAAAGGGAGTTGATTTTGGTCTTCGTACTATTATAGCTCTAGTACTAGGATTAATCGTAGGAGTTGCATTTAGGGGGCACGTTGATTATGTAACTGCTATAGGAAGTGTATATGTTCGAATTATTTCTGCTTTAGTTATTCCGCTTTTATTTTTTAGTATTATTTCAAGTATCTCTTCTTTAAATAATCTAAAAACTTTAAAATCAATCGGAGGAAAATCTGTATTTTGGCTAACTCTTAATACATTTATAGCTTCCCTATTAACATTAGCTATCTCTTTAGGAGTAGGAATTGGTAAAAATGCAGCCATTGAATTGCCAACAGATTTTACGGCAAAAGAAGTACCTACATTCTTAGATACAATTGTTGGATTATTTCCTAAGAATATAATATCTCACGCTGCAAATAATGAAATTGTACCATTTATTTTATTTGCTATCTTATTAGGAATTGCTTTAGTTTCATTAGCTTCAAGAGATAGGAAAGCAGTAGAGCCTTTTAAAAACTTTATTGATTCAGGTTCGAAGATAATCTTTGAAGCTATTGGTTTTGTAATAGAGCTTACTCCTTATGCAGTATTTGCATTAATCACAGGAGCAGCATCAAGAAATACACCAGATAAATTATTGCCATTATTAACAGTATTAATAGTAGCTTATGTAGCGACATTTATTCAAACTTTTGTCGTAGAAGGTTTATTAATAAAAGTATTCGGTGGTCTAAGTCCATTTAAGTTTTTTAAGGGAATATGGCCAGCTCAAGCAGTTGCATTTACTTCACAAAGTAGCATAGGAACCCTTCCTGTAACCATAAAGCAATTAACTAAAAAATTAGGTGTAAGTGAAGAAATAGCAAGTTTTGTTGCAGGACTTGGAGCAAATCTTGGTATGCCAGGATGTGCTGGTATGTGGCCTACCTTATTAGCTGTTTTTGCAATCCATGCACTTAATATACCATTCTCACCTGCTCAATATGTTTTCTTAGTAGTGTTAACTGTAATCGTTTCTGTTGGTACTGTTGGAGTACCAGGTACTGCAACCATAACTGCTACAGCAGTTTTTGTAGCAGCAGGTTTACCACTTGAAGTTATTGTTATATTAACACCTATATCAAGTATTGTTGATATGGCTAGAACTGCAAGTAATGTTACTGGCGCAGCAACAGCTGCTGTTTTAGTGGCTAAAAGTGAAGGGCATCTAGATCTGGCAACATATAATAGTAGCGATGATACCCATAATAAGAAGGGGAATTTATCGAAAGATAATAAAAAAGAAGTAATAACTAATCAGTAATGTGAATAACAAATAAGTAATTACTATTATAAGTTAACATAAATAAGAAGCAAAATATAAACAACAGAATATAAACAACAAAGTTAATCTAGCTCTACCTAAATACTAATATAGGTAGGGCTAGATTTTTTTGAGCTAGCCTTGCGTATTTTTTGATTCATTTGCTTCTCATTAGTGGAATAATAACTTCATTTATTTAATATCAAAATGTGGATTCCTTAGAACACGCATAAATGTTATAATTAGATATTATAGAACCAGTTTGAGCTTAAAAGTTGATAAGAGAAAATAAGTATAAGGAGAAGGAAGGCATATGAAAATGGGAATAGAATTAATTAATGATATCAATGAATGCAAGGTAGGGTATGGAGAATTTGCTTTTTGGTGGTTAGGTCAGATGGGATATGCTATTAAGATGGGCAAAACTATTCTTTATATTGACGCATATTTAGAAGATAGTAATAGAAGAAATGTACCTACATTATTAAATCCAGAGGAGGTTTTGAATGCAGATATTATATTAGGAACCCATGATCACTCGGATCATATCGATAGGACATCATGGAATCAAATATCTAAAAGTTCACCAAATGCTAAATTTATTACGCCAAGCATAGTCCTTGCCTCTTTGCCTAAGGATTTAGATATTGCAGAAGATAGATTTATTGGTATGAATGATGGAGTAAGTATTAACTTATGTGGAATTACCATAACAGGAATTGCTTCAGCTCATGAATTACTAAATCTAAATAAAATAACAGGTGAATATCCTTGTTTGGGATATATAATAGAGGGTAATGGAGTTAAAATATATCATGCGGGTGATACCTGCATTTACCCAGGGTTGCATGAAAAGTTAAGAGTTAGTGGTCATTTTAATGCTATCTTTTTGCCTATTAATGGTAGGGATGCTATACGTTTAGAAAACAATATCATTGGAAATATGACTTATCAGGAAGCTGCTGATTTAGCTGGGTATTTAGAACCTGATTTAGTAGTACCAGCACATTATGACATGTTTCCAGGAAATAGTGAAAATCCAGTACTATTTACAAGTTATATTAAGGTAAAATATCCACATCTTAAGGCGTGGGTTGGTGAACACGGCGAAAAGGTGATTCACTCACTTGACCAATAACAGGTAGAAGCGTATAATTTCATTAATTAGCACAGGCTAACTTAATAGAGTGGACATTAGGCGCCACATTGACTTAGAAAGGCAGACAAAGTTGGAAACAAGGCAATATAAAGAATTTGAATACACAGTTACAGAGGATTTCGTTACAATTACTAAATATATAGGAGAGTCAGGGGTGGTGATTCTACCTGATAAGATAGATAATGTAGTAGTTAAAAAGATTGGAAAAGAGGCATTTCGTGAATGTAAGTTTATGACGAAAGTATCTTTGCCAGATACAATAGAACAATTAGATAGTTATAGCTTTTGTGGGTGTACAGGTTTGACGGAATTTTATTTTGGTGATGAAATAAGAGAAATTGGAAGTCATGCTTTTTATAATTGTAGAGAGTTAAATGAAATATATTTGCCCGATGATATACGTGATATTGGGGACGGAGCATTTAAAAACTGTGATAAAATAAATAAGATAAATGTGAGAGCAAAATCAGAAAAACTTATGTCCATAAAGCATCCATTAGAAGGGTTATTACAGGATGTTGTCGTGAAAATAGAGTATGAAATTGAGGAGAGGAAGGAGAAGGCGGCTCTTCTCTTTCCTAAAAATGAAGTGTCTTTTTCCTATTATACGACTAGGTTAAATGATAAGACATCATTTGGAGTTGGTAACCACTATTATTATTGTATTGGCGATGGTACCATTGACTATCAAAGATATGATAGTTTATTTTCAGGTGCTAAAAATGAATTAATAAGTGAAGTTTTATGTCAAATCGCATTATTAAGATTAATGTATCCATATAAATTATTAGATGAGTATAGTGAAAAATATCTATTATATATAGAAGAGCATATAGATACCATTACAAAAGGAGCCATTAAACTTGAAAATATGGAACAATTAAGTTTCTTTGCATCGAAAATGCTTATGAAAGAAGAAAAGATAGATGAATACATAGAATATGCTCTAGATCTAAATAAGGTGGAGTGTACTAGTTATTTATTGGCCTATAAAAATGAGAATTATAACAAAAGAAATTTAGATTTTGAGTTGTAAAAATAAAAATTGTAATTATGAATTTTAGTTTTAATTTATAAATATAAAATGCAAATGATAACAGCTAAGAAGGGAGGGTAGCATGGAAGATAAATTTAAAGATAGAATGACTTACCTTGGAAATAAAATATTAAATAATTCTAGAAATGAATTGTACCTATCTATGCGTTTTTTGGATATTGCACTTAGTTCGCTACACTATGAATTATACTTATCAACAGTTACCATAGGAACAGATGGTGAAAAAATATTATATAATCCCAATTATTTATTAAAGAGATATCAAGATGACACTGTTTTAGTGAATCGTTCCTATCTACATATGTTGTTGCATTGTATATTTCGTCATATGATTAATGCAGAAGAAAGAGATATAGAATATTGGAATCTGTCATGTGATATAGCGGTGGAATCAATAATAGATAGTTTAGATTATAAGTGCATTAATTTAACTGTATCTGATAAAAGAAATGAAATATATGAAAAGCTACGAAAAGAGTTAAAGGTGTTAACAGCAGAAGGCATATATTGTATTCTTAAAAAGATGAATCTGTCTTTTAGGGAATTAAAGCAGATGGAAAAGGAATTCGTTTCATGCGATCATTCCATATGGGGCAGGCTAAAAGAATCCACTGATGATGAGAGTAGTGGAACGCAGGATGAGAGACAAAATAAAGAGGAAAATCAAGAACAAAACCAAGAGCAGAATCAAGAAGAAAATATAGAACAAAGCCAACAACAAAAACAACAAGAAAACCAAGAACAACAAGAAAAACAAAAACAACAAGAAAACCAAGAACAAGAACAAAAGCAAAAAGAAGATGAAACTACTAAGAATAATTCGAATAATACAGACGAAATAAATGATAATAGCAAAAAGAATAATGAGAAACATAAAACAAATCAATTACCCCAAGATAATTCTAAAAGAGTAAAAGAACAGCAAGAAGAAATGAATAAGAATTGGAAAGATATTAGTGAAAAGGTACAGACAAATCTAGAGGCTATGTCCCGTCAAATCGGAGATGAGGCAGAAGGACTATTTCAATCTTTAAAGGTTGAAAATCGAGAGAAGTACGATTATAAAGATTTTTTGCGAAAATTCGCAGTACGTAGAGAAGAGATGCAAGTAGACATGGATTCCTTTGATTATGTATTTTATACTTATGGTCTTAAGATGTATGGGAATATGCCTTTTGTAGAGCCACTAGAATATAAAGAGATGAAAAGGATAGAAGAATTCGTTATTGTAATCGATACCTCTGGTTCCTGTTCTGGGGAATTAATAAAGAGGTTTTTAGAGGTAAGTTATGAAATACTAACAAGTGAGGAAACATTTGCAAAGAAAGTGAATATCTATATAATTCAGTGCGATGATATGGTTCAATCGGCAGTTAATATAACTTCAGAAGCGGATTTAAAGAAGTATATGGATAATTTTGAAATTAAGGGCCTTGGTGGAACAGATTTTAGACCGGCCTTTAGATATATAGAGAAATTAATAGAAAATAAAGAGTTTCAGCAGCTAAAAGGTATGTTATATTTTACTGATGGATATGGAATCTACCCAACAAAAAGGCCAAATTTCGATGTGGCATTTGTTTTTTCCACGGATAATTATACAGATGTGGATGTTCCGCCATGGGCAATGAAACTATTAATAGAACCAGGAGGACTATTAGATGAATATAAAAAGAGCAAAAGATGAAATTAAGAATTCCATATTAGCATATCTTAAAAAAGATGAATATGGTGAATATAAAATCCCTGTAACCAATCAAAGGCCATTACTCATTGTAGGACCACCAGGTATTGGTAAAACAGCAATTATGGAACAGGTAGCAAGAGAGTGTGATATTGGTATTGTATCTTATACCATTACACATCATACTAGGCAAAGTGCTATTGGTTTACCATATATTGAAAAAAAGGAGTTTGGGGGAAAAGAGTATTCTATAACAGAGTATACCATGAGTGAAATTATAGCATCCGTATACAAAAAGATGGATGAAACTGGACTAAAAGAAGGCATCTTATTTATTGATGAAATAAATTGTGTATCGGAAACCTTATCGGCTACCATGTTACAATTTCTAAAAGAAAAGTCTTTTGGAAATCATTCAGTACCAAAAGGCTGGATAATAGTAACAGCAGGTAATCCACCAGAATATAATAAGTCTGTTCGTGAATTTGATATTGTTACTTTGGATAGAGTAAGGAAAATTAATGTATCAGAAGACTATAAAGTATGGAAAGAATATGCCTATAAGCAATCTGTCCACGAAGCAATTATTACCTATCTAGATATAAAGAAAGAGAATTTTTATATAGTAGAAACTAAGGTAGATGGAAAAGAATTTGTAACTGCAAGAGGTTGGGAAGACCTCTCAAAAATGCTTATAACTTATGAAGAATTAAATTTAAAGGTTGATGAAGGGCTCATTCGCCAATATATTCAGCATAGAAAGATTGCAAAAGATTTTGCAAATTACTTAGACTTTTATAATAAGTATAAAACAGATTATTCAATAAATAACATTCTAAAGGGGGAAGTTGATAGAGTGACTTTACGTAAGTTAGCGGATGCTCCTTTTGATGAAAGAATAACAGTGATTGGATTACTACTTGGGAAGCTTTATGAAAACTTTAAAGAAGTGCATATGATTGACCTGTATGTGAATGAATTATTTAAAACATTAAAGGAACTAAAAGTGGTTATGTTAGAGGAAGGGTCACAAAAAGACCCAATAGTATGCATTGAAAATGCAATAGATAATAATTTTAAGTTATTAGAAAGATTAAAACTTGCATCTCACTTAGATAAGGGGATGGAACGCAGTATAAGGCGAAGTATTGGGGCTTTAGAATCATACAAAAATGCCATAAGAAGCAATAAGGTTACCACTGGCGTAGAAGCATTTGATGTAATAAAAGAACTTTTTGTACAAGATAAAAAGGAAAGAGAATTTACAATTAATAAGGCATCAAAGGCTTTAAGCTATGGATTCAAGTTCATGGAGGAAGCTTTTGGTGAAAGTCAGGAGATTGTTATCTTTATCACGGAGCTTACAATGAACTACTATAGCAACAAATTTATAGGGGAGTATGGTAGCGATGAATATTATAAATATAACAAGGAAATTATGTTCAAAGATAAGCGTAACCACATATTGAATGAAATTCATGATGTTATGAGTATGTCAAATTAAATCTACAAGTTTCTTTAATGGGAATATTGAATATAAGAATTAGATACAAAATTTATATATAAAAAAAATAGATACAAAATATAAATATAATATATAAATTATTGGATATATAGAATTAAATAAAAAACTGTAGGAGTATATAATCATAAACATACTCCTACAGTTTTTTTATGGAAGATTGGAATAATAATTTATTATAGTGTTTTTAGTATGCTGTCCAACCGCCATCTACAGCAATTGTTGTAGCGTTTACGAAAGATGATTCATCGGAAGCTAGGAATAATGCTACATTTGCAATTTCATTGGCTTCACCAGTCCTTGGTGATAACCCCATACCCACCATTGCTCTTTCCATACCAAATTCATTTGGGGCAGTTATAGATGAATTTATGTTTGTTTTTACGGCACCTGGTGCAATTGCATTACAGCGAATTCCTAATTTGGCATATTGGAATCCTACATTTTTAGTAATCCCAACTACAGCATGCTTAGATGCTGTGTATATTACACCTGCTCTAGACCCGTTTAATCCACCAGCAGAAGCAATATTTACAATAACACCTTGTTTCTTTTCTTTAAATATTGGAATAGCTTTTCTAATAGTTCTAAGTGGCCCCATAGCGTTAATGCCCATAATTTTGTCCCATCGCTCATCAGTAACTGCTTCAATAGGTTCAAAATTATCCATAATACCAGCATTATTTATAAGTATATCTAATGTTCCGTAAGTATTAACTGTGGTATCAACTAAATTTTGCACATCTTCTTCTTTCGCTACATCGGCTTTTACTGCAAGTGCAGTGCCACCTTTTGATTCAATTTCATCTACAACTACTTGAGCTGCTTCTAATTTAAGATCGGATACAACAACTTTTGCACCCTCACTTGCAAACAATAATGCTATTTCTTTACCCATACCGCTAGCTGCACCAGTGATAATTGCTACTTTATTTTCTATTCTATTCATATTGATCTCCTATACTTTTTTCTTAGGTTATACTTGTTAAATTGTCTGTCTATTTATATTATATAGCAGAATTGAACAAAATCAAGGGTTAAATAATTAACTTATTTGTCTAATATTTAACAAATAGTAAAATGTCAATCAATTCAAAGAGATTACAAAAAACCCCTTATTTTTATAGTAATAAAGAATAAGGGGGAGATAGTTTAATATATATAGTTTAGTTGCTTAAGAATTTTGATATATCCAAAGTATCTCCAAGAAATGGAACGTCATGTTCAATGAGCCAAAGCCTATTATTCATATAGTTTTGTTCCCAAGGTCCAGGGTTATTCATATCACAACTACGATATATAACAACATAAAGTTCTAGTTCACGAAGCTTTAGAAAGTCGGGTAATAATAGAAGCCATTTATCTTCCAAGTGATTTTCTTCACGGTACCCTTTTAGGAATGCAGTTAAAAATGTATCTGCAAATGCCAATCTATGTTCAGTAGTATCAGGTCCAAGTAAGCAATAAAAGAGAGCAATTGCGATATCACTAATAAAGTATTGATAAGATGAGTCATCAAAATCAAAAACTGTAATTGTTCCTTCGTTAATAAAAAAGTTTCCTGAATGAATATCTGTATGTATTAAACCATATCCATCTTTTTCTTTTGGTAGAGACTTTAATCTATCTACTAATTCGCATAGCTTATCTGCAACTATTTTATGCTCCGAATGAATATACTCATAGGCATTATAAAAAATAGGGTCATCATGCCATATTGGTCTAGTAGCAATACCATCTTTTGGAACGTAATTTTTAGTAAGATAATGCATTCTACCAATGGCTTTTCCCCATTGCTTAAATAATTGTTCCGTAGCATCTTCTGCCTTCATATGTCTTCCAGGAGCTTTAGAGAAAGCAGTAGCAATAAAATAATTATCATGGGATACTGGTATAATTTCAATTAATTGTTCCTGTAAGGAATATACTGGCATACAAACATTAGCATTATTTTGATATAAATATTCTAGCCAATCAAGTTCAGAACGAATCAAATCACTACTTCTATGTGAGCTATGTGTGATCCTTAGAATATAATCCTTACCTTTTAAGGTATACCCATAAACATAATTTTCGAATCCACCTACTTTTTTTAAGCTATCGGGATCCATTTCATATCTACTTGATGCTTGTGTCAATATATTTTCATTAAATAAGGTGTGTATATGTTTTTCCATATTAGGCTCCTTTTTTATATTTTTTTAAGTAAGATTGTATGAATATGGAATCTAGAATATTCACTTAATTGTCATTTGATGTAAGTTTTTCAAGGTTTTCTAGATAAGAATAAGCATCTTCATCATTATCTTGGCACATTTCGATGGAAGGAGTTAAGCTCCCACACACCTTTGGTCTTAATGGGTTGCCAAATAACTTACATTTATTATCGCTAGTTAACTGGATACAGCGCATACCTGCAGGTTTTCCATCAGGCATCCCTGGTATAGAAGACGATATTGATGGTGCAATACAACAGGCACCACATCCGATTCGGCAATCCATATTTGACTCCTATCTGCGTGCTACTCACGCGTACTATAAAGGGTGCTTTCATCTTATCATATATAATGACAAGTTACAATTCGATTCATTATCCACTACAGAATGAAAAAATGGTTTGTGCCTTAACTGGTACAAACCATTCTTGGTTATTCAACTGTTATAACAGATACAGGACATCCATCCTGAGCTTCAACTGCACTTTCTTCTACCTCACTTGGGATAGGATCTACATATACTTCCGCTAAATCATCATCGGCCATACGAAATACTTCGGGACAAGTAGCTGCACATAAGCCACAAGAAATGCATCCATCCCTATCAATCACTGCTTTCATAAATAGTCTCCTTTCATATTTTTGTAATGTAGGTAATTGAGAAACTCTTTGTTTGTATGAAATTCTGTCTCCCAATTATCTAGTTAAGTTACCCTTTAAATTTATAAAGGATATATGCAAATCAGGATAAATCTTCATTATAATGACCCAGTGCAAAATATCCATATAAATATTAGTATGTACCATTTTATATAATATATGACAATAAATATAAAATACGTCTCAAAAGTTACAATTTAAAAAATAATTATAATGAATAGGATATTTACAAAGAATCTACAATATTTTTAAATTATTACTCTTATTGTATTGTGTCAAATTATATTGTATAATGAACATATAAATGATAGGTGTTTAGGAAATGTCTGTTTAGAGGAGATTGATAAATGAATTATGAACGTTTAAAACTTGAAAATCAATTATGTTTTCCATTGTATGCTTGTGCAAAGGAAGTAGTAAGAAAGTATAAACCATATTTAGATGAAATTGGTCTTACGTATACACAATTTATAACAATGCTTGTTTTGTGGGAGAGAAAGAGTATAAATGTAAAGCAATTAGGCGAATATTTATATCTTGATTCAGGTACTTTAACACCTCTTCTAAAGAAACTTGAAGCACAAGGTTTAGTGAAAAGAAAAAGAATGGTAGAAGATGAAAGAAATCTCTTAGTAGAACTAACAATACAAGGAGAAGAATTAAAAGATAAAGCAGTTGATATTCCAAATAAAGTTGGTAAGTGTATTGGATTAACAACCAAAGAAGCTACATTATTATATAATTTATTATACAAAGTGTTGTTAAATGCAGGTGATGAATCAGTAGAATAAAATTAATTAGAGTCTTTCTACTTATGGCAATGTTTTGGTCATAGGAAGGAAGATTTTTTTGTGAAAATTTTGTTAAAAGTACATTTTATATAAAAAATTATGATATCCTTATTTAATAAAATAATATTATTAATGATTTGAATAGAATAGAATAGAAATATAGAAGATAGGTAATAAAGATAAAAGAGTATTTGTAAGATAAGAAAAAAGATAGGTGATAATATGAAAATTAAAAAGGGAAAAAATTTATTTATAATAAGTGGTTTACTTTTAACTATTTTAATAACAGGATGTTCTCTAAAGAATAGTCAAATGAATGAGGGTAAAAAGGATAATATAAAAGGAATTAGCGACAATAAATCAGAGTATGAAAAAATATTGGATGAAACTTTGGCAGGCATACTTCGTGAAGATACCATAGCTATCGTTTATGATAGTGACGATAGAAATATAGGCATCGACAAAATTGCACACCAAATAACTTTTAAGGATAATAATATCATCTTAAGCGATAATAGCATTGGTAAAATAAAGGGATCTAATCTAATCATACAACAGCCAGGTACTTATGTAGTTAGTGGAACTATAAATGATGGACAGATTATAGTTAATTCAGAAGAAAGTGGAACTGTACACTTAATTTTTGATGGAGTTTCAATTACAGCAAAAAATAGGCCACCTTTATTTATTAAGAATGCCACAAAAACAGTGTTAACTTTAAATAAAGATACAAAAAATTATTTGTTCGATAGTGGTATTTATGAATATTATAATGCTAGTGAAGACGAGCTTGATGCAGCTGTATCTTCAAATGGGAATCTTACAATCAATGGAAGTGGTAATTTAACAGTCACTGCTAATTATAAAGATGGAATTGCTAGTAAAAAGGAATTAAAATTCGTAGGATCAAATGTAAATGTGAAGTCAAAGGAAAATGGAATAAAAGGAAAAGATTACATTGCTATGGAATCTGGTACTTTATCTGTAGTAGCTGGAGGAGATGGACTAAAGTCAACGAATAGTGAGGACCCATCATTAGGCCATGTAGTAATTGATGGTGGATTAATTAATATTAAAGCTACCCATGAAGGTATCCAAGCAAAAACATCTATAAAAATGAATAATGGAAAGGTAAGTATTACTTCTAAAGGAGATGGAATGCATGCTCAATCTAATGTATATGTTCATGATGGCGAGTTAGGTGTTAATTCTTATATGGATGGAGTACAGGGTAATAGAAGTATTTGCATAACAGGTGGTAAAATTAACCTAACTACTACCGAAGGTAGTAGTTTCTCTACCGAAGGTAGTAGTTTCTCTA
>JAEWHU010000148.1 GCA_023387635.1 Bacillota bacterium | reverse complement strand
TCCAATGCCAATGCCTACTCCTCCACAAAAACCTATTCCAATGCCAATGCCTACTCCTCCACAAAAACCTATTCCTAAACCACCAGTTATGACTTGCCCAGTGTATCCTGAGCAAAAACCTTGTCCTCCACAAAGACCTTGCCCTGAGTGTCCTGAGCAAATGCCTTGTCCTCCACAAAGACCTTGTCCTGAGTGTCCTGTGCAAATGCCTTGTCCTCCACAAAGACCTTGCCCTGAGTGCCCTGAGCAAATGCCTTGTCCTTCATGTGAAGAATGCGCTATTATACCTGGCTTAATTGTAGGATGTGTTTGGGAATGTAGCTGCTGCAACGCTCATGATTGGGAAGTAAATTTGTATGAAGTACAAAATGGTGAAGAATGCTTAATCTATAGTTTAACCGTACCCGTTTGTGAATGGTTTGTTTTTGAGGTTCCTTTTGATGGCTGTTATTTAATAACATTATGCCCTATTTCTCATCATAATGATTGTTGTAAACCTGCATTAGTATTTAAAAATATAGGTGTAGACAATTTAATGATAAACTAATATAACGTAAAAAAGTAGAGATAATATATCTCTACTTTTTTATGTAAATAGTTAAACATTATAATATAATACAAATATTAATTAAAATAAGATAGGGCACTGCCCCCTATAGTATGATATAATAAAATTAGTAATTATAATCTTGGGAGGGTACTTATAGATGAGCAAAGTAAAATACATATTTATTCTATTTTTATTAATGACTATTCTCGTATCTTGTCAGAAAAATAGTGGTAAGTCATCCGACCATATAACAAATGCAGAACAAGAAGACATCTCTATTACTCACATTTTAGAAAGCAAGGAAGGAGCAAAGATGAAAGATAGTATTGAAGTTAATCCAACAACCAACTTATATAATACCTTACCCATTATTGAAGAAGAACAAATTTCAGAAAATACCATATCTCCAATTAGAGATATAACTTCTATTGAATTGATTAAAGAAATAAAAATTGGGTGGAATCTTGGTAATACCTTAGATGCTACAGGAGATGAAGGAATTAATTCGGAGATATCATGGGGCAATCCATTCACTGCCAAAGAAAATATCGATAAAGTAAAAGATGCTGGATTTAATATTATTCGTATACCAACAACTTGGGAAAACCATTTAGTTTCAGAAAGTAAAATTTCGGAATCTTGGCTAAATAGGACAAGAGAAATTGTTGACTACGCAATTGATAATAACATGTATGTCATACTTAATCTTCATCACGAACAATGGCATTATCCTTCTTATGAGAATTTAGAAGCTGCAAAGGAAATGCTTACTGCACTTTGGACTCAGATTGGTAATCACTTTATGGCATACGATGAGCATCTTATTTTTGAAGGCCTAAATGAACCTAGAATGTATAATACAGAATATGAATGGACTAGTGGAACTATTGAAAGCCGTGACGTTATAAATCAGTTAAATAAAACCTTCATAGACACAATTCGAAATTTAGAGGGTAACAATCCCCTGCGCCATTTAATGATTCCACCCTATGCTGCATCTTCTAATCCTGATGCATGGACCGATTTTTTTGTTCCAGATGATGATAAACTTATTGTTTCAATTCATGGTTATACACCATATGATTTTGCCCTAAATCCTGATGGTTCCTCGACTTTTAGTCCAGAAAATAAAAATGATACAAAAGAAATTGATTGGTTAATGGAGAATATACATACTAATTTTATTAGCAAGGGAATTCCAGTTATTATAGGTGAGTTTGGTGCAAGAGATAAAAATAATATAGAAAGCAGAATTGCTTGGTCAGAATATTATGTAAGGAAAGCAACCGAGATAGGTATCCCTTGTATTTGGTGGGATAATGGTTCCTTTATAGGAGATGGAGAAAACTTTGGCTTACTTGATAGAAGAAACAATACTTGGGTTTTTCAAAATATAATTGATTCACTTATGAGCGGTCTAAACTAGTAAAAAAAATAATATTATATAATATAGCTGTGAACATTTTCACAGCTATATTTCATCTTATTCATGTACTTCTAAACTAACTAATACTAAATTGCTGCCTAATACCTTCAAACATATAGTCTGCCATCTCTAAGGCTTCTTCTTTAATTTGATCAAATAACTTAACATCCTCTTCATATTGGCCATTTAATCTTGCCACAGCTTCTTGTTCTGTCATTGCCAAATGTCCGTACATATACTTTTGCCACAACATTTCACTCCAATAGGGATTAATTTCAGATAAAAACTTAGCAATTTCATCTGCATTATTATACCACTTAACTCTTGCTTCATCTACTTTTTGGGTATCACCAGCTTTTGCAGCATTGACTAAATCTGCTGCAATTAGTAAATGCTCAGTAAATAACTTTTTAAAGTTTTCTGCTACTTCCATACCATATACCATGCTTAGTAGCTCTGCAAAATCACTTGGATTTTGTAATAATCTAGCTGTAACCGCATCAATTGCGGAAAGACTTGCCGCTGTACTAATTATAAATTCTCTCGTCCACATTACATGGTCTGTCCATAAATTTCTTAATTGATTCATTAGTGCTACTTCACTTAAATTAAAATATATTGGACTATTCAAAATGAGCCTCCTAAAATATCTACATAACATTCTATTCCAAAATTATGTTTATGTTCCTCATTCTCTTTGGCAATGCTCACACACTTATCTATATTTTATTCACTTCTAAGTGCCTCTACAGCATCTTTTTTTGCAGCCATTTTAGCTGGAATATGACCACCAATCATCGTTAATACAGTACTTATTACAATTAAGGTAAGACCATGTAATGGTTGTAGCTGAGCTATATTTTCCAAATCAGTTATTTTATATAGTATACTATTAATTGGGAATGTTAGAAGCCAAGCAACTAATACCCCTAGAGTACCTGAACCAATACCTAAGATAAACGTTTCTGCATCAAACACACGAGTGATATCTTTCTTTCTAGCACCTAATGCTTTTAATATACCAATTTCCTTGGTACGCTCTAATACAGAAGTATAAGTGATGATACTAATCATTATCATACTAGTAACTAAGGATATTGCAGCAAATGCAATTAATACAATAGTAATTGCATCCATAATATTACCTGTCATATTTGATATGGTTCCAGCTAAATCAGTATATATAATTCTATCTTTCTCATTTTTTCCTTCGTTATAAGCATCTAAATATGCCAAAACATCATCTTTTGCTTCAAAACTTGTAGGGTAGATCATTATCATATATGGTTTACTATCGCCTCCTAAGTAAGCGATAAAGCTACTTTTCGTATCTTCATCCATATCCTCCATAGTAATAACATTTTTATCACTATTTAATTGAGCAGTAACTATTTTAGAATCTTTATTTTCTTCAATAATAAGACTAGTAAGTTCATCACTATAAGCAATACCAGACGCTAATAAGCCTAGCTTTGCTTCCTTTTTAACTCTTACAATACCTGTAATCGTAGCACTTATACTATCTTTTGAATCATACATTGCTTCATAATCTGAATTAGGTAAAAAAGTACCATATTCCGAATTTACATAATAGTCATCATTATTAATAATCTTAAATTCTGTTCCTACAATGTCATTAAAATCGATGGTTTCTTTATCTGTTACATCAAAACCTAGATTTTCTAAGATATTAGAATCAAGTCTATTACTTTCACTAATTACAAGAACAAGGTCCGTTACTTTTTCTGGATATTCCCCAGCAAGTAGTTCATAATTTTCTTTCACATAATTCTCATCACTACCATCTAATTTCGTTGGATAAGAGGAAATTCCCATAGCTGACATATCCGAATTAGCCATAGGACCGCCACCCATAGAGTTCATGTCAGAACTAGCTAATTTAACAGGCATAGTTTCTCCATCTATTTGACGTAGAACATTCATACCTGTTATTCTTGTATAACCAATGCTACCACTTATTTTTGTATCAATATTCTCCACATATTCAATATATTCATCTGTAAATATATTTTTATGGGTTCTTTTATTTTCATTTGCATCGTATAAAAATATTTTATCTGAATCACTATACTCTGCGTTACCATTCATCTTGTCTTGCATCATTTTTTGGGTTTCCATCATTGTCTCTTCGTTAATTTCCATTGCTACTTGAGACACCATGACTGGAAACTGTGACATTGTATCTCTTTGCATATTATCAACCTGCTTTTGAAAGCCTGTTGATAAACTTAAAATTACTGCAATTCCTATAATACCTATACTGGACGCAAAGGCTGTTAAAAAGGTTCTGCCAAGCTTTGTTTTAATGTTATTTAATGAAAGAGATAAAGCTGTCGTAAACTTCATACTAGTTTTCGTTAACTTAAAATTAGATTCTTTCTGTCCTTCCTTGTGTGGATTTGAATCTGATATAATATCCCCATCTTGGAATTTAATAATTCTATCTGCATATTGTTTTGCAATATCAGGATTATGTGTTACCATAATAACCAAACGGTCTTTTGCAACTTCCTTGATTAAATCCATGATTTGTGTACTGGTTACAGAATCTAGTGCACCAGTTGGTTCATCACAAAGTAATATTTCTGGATCATTTGCCAATGCTCTTGCAATAGCAACACGTTGCATTTGACCACCTGACAGTTGATTTGGTTTCTTTCCTATATGCTTTTCAAGTCCAACTTGTTTTAACACTTCAATAGCACGTTTATGTTTATCTTCTTTTGATACTCCACTTAATGTCATACCTAGTTCTACATTTGCTACAATACTCAAATGCATGATTAAGTTGTAACTTTGAAACACAAATCCTACCGAATTATTTCTATATGCATCCCAATCACTATCTGTAAAATCAGTGGTTTTCTTCCCTTTAATAATTAAGTCCCCGCTATCATAGCGATCTAGGCCACCAATAATATTTAGGCAAGTAGTTTTTCCTGAGCCACTTGTTCCTAAAATAGCAACAAATTCTTTCTCGCGAAAAGCTACACTTACTTCATTTAAAGCAACTGTTTCAATATCACCAGTATGATATACTTTTCTGATACGCTTTAATTCTAACATATCATAACTCCTTTCATTATTAACCTGTTATTCTAATATTTAACAACATTTTGTAATTGTAAGTTAACCTTTCAAAAATTACAATAGACAATTCTATTAAAAATACACTAAAATAATAATTTCATTTAATGTTTAGATTCTCTTTAGATTCTATTAACTTTCTATTTATTCTAAAACATATTTCTTAATACTTCTAGTTTAAGCTCTTTTTAGTAAAATAAACTTTACAAATCAAACATCTCTGTCAATTACTTTTTAAATCACGAACTATTCATCTACCTAGTTAATAAGATAATATGTATTGATATTAAATATATAGTCTTTAAAAGGTGAAATAAAACTAGATTTATAAAAGTAGGTGTTAATTGATGGATAATGTAGATATAAACTTTGATTTAATTATATTAAACATAAGAAAAGGGAAATACAGATGTATAGGTTCAGGGTCTGGACGAAGAGTATTTGACCTGGAGAATGGATATGTTATCAAAGTTGCAAAAAACAGAAAAGGTATTGCACAAAATGAAGCTGAATATCAAATTGCAATGACAAATCATTCTAATATTTTTGCTAAAATTACACATGTATCAGAAGATTTTATGTTACTGATAATGGAAAAAGCAGAACGATTATATCACTTTTCTTATGTCTTGAAGTACTTTAATGTTAGAAGTAATAGAGAATTGTTTCAAATAGAAGAATTTAGAACGATTTTAAAAAAGCATAATTTACTATCAGTTGATTTATGTAAACGTGTAAATTGGGGAGTGATTAATAATTGCCCAGTTATAATTGATTACGGTTTTACTTGGCGCGTGAAAAGAAAATATTATTTTCCGTTTTAAACACAAATATACCAAGACTGTATCCACAAGTTATTGTGTAGAGTCTTGGTATTCTTGTTTCATAATAATAGATTTGGAATATTTATAACTATTACTATCTTAACTTATAGGATTATAATCTCCCTTTATGAGAAGCCACGAAAATATTTATAATACCCCAAGAATAGGACTTTTTTTCATTGGTTCTTCTTTAATAAAAGTAGTTTCAAGATCAATGGTTTTTCTTAAATCGCTACTAGTCTTAAACGCTTCCATCGCTTCTAGCACATGGAGCGTTTGTTTATATGTTGTTCTACACTCTCTCCCTGTTTCAAGTGCTTTTGCCATATCAGCAATACCAACACCTCTACTATTAGCAGAATAGTCAAACAATAATGGTATCTCTTTATATTCTTTTTCTTCTGGTCTTAATAGATAAATAGGTCCTCCAAAGGTATTTGGATCTGGAACTTGTAATGTACCCTCAGAACCATATATTTCAAAACGCGCTTGACCGTTGTTATGTACATCAAATGTGGTAAACAATGTTCCTATTGCACCACTATCAAATTCCATAATGCCAGTGACATGGGTTGGAACTTCAACGTCAATAATCTCTCCTTCTTTCGGTTTGCTACTAATAACCCTTTTTGCAAAGGATGTTCTTGCAACTCCTGTTACACTCTTAATTCCACCTAATAGGTTCGTTAACGCTGTTAAATAATATGGTCCCATATCCATCATTGGCCCGCCACCATGTTTATAATAAAATTCTGGGTCTGGATGCCATCCCTCATGTCCACGGCAAATCATAAATGCTGCCGCTCCTACTACATCACCAATAAAACCATCTTCTATTAGCTTACGACAAGTTTGTATACCAGCACCTAAAAATGTATCCGGCGCACCACCAAGCATTAACTTCTTTTCTTTTGCAAACTCTACTAATTTAATGCCTTCTTCTAACGTAGCGGCTAGTGGCTTTTCAGAGTAAACATGCTTTCCTGCCATTAATGCTTGATAGGAAACATCAAAATGCTCATAAGGACGTGTTAGATTAAGAACAATATCTATTTCAGGGTCAGCAAATAATTCCTCCATGGTATCATATATTTTAGGTATCTTATATTCCTCCATGGCTTTTTCAGCTTTTTCTTTCACTAAATCACAAACAGCAACTAACTCAACCTCTTTAAATACTTCTGTAAGATTTTTTAAATATATACCACTAATGGCACCAACACCAACCATACCAATTCTAATCATTATCTAGTTCTCCCTCTATTTTTATTATTAATACATTTTCGCATCATTTATAAAACGTTCAGTACCTAAATTATTTTTAATAGCAAATTCTTTGCCTTCCCCTGCCCAAAGCATTCCTCGTTCCATTAAAACACCAGCACTTGGTGATTTATCAAATACATCATCATGGTGACCAAGAGCTGTGTAAAACACTCTCCCATTCCCCCAATATTTTGTCCATACCACTGGCATATCCACTGGCTTATTGGATATATGATAGTAATTAACACTTGGAAATCTAGTTGTAGCAAGTACTTCAATGGATGGATCAATATGTAGATAATAATGTTCACTGCATACAGGGAAATCTTCAATTCCCTCTGTAATAGGACTAGAACCATGGCAAATATTAACCATATAGTCTATACCATCACCACCTGGATGGCTAACCCATTGACCACCCGTCATAAACTGCCACTCTGTATTATTACGGAAGGAATCACACATTCCTCCATGGCAACCTGCAAGACCTACACCAGTACCAACTGCTTCTGCAACATTTTTAACATATTGATTATCAATTTCTCCCATGGTCCAGCAAGAAACAATTAAATCTAATTTCTTTAATTCATTCACGTCTGCTAAACAATCTAGAGTATCGTAAATCATTACTTCATAACTATTCTTCTCTAATAAATCTGCAAATCTTTTTGCTACTAATACAGGTTCATGCCCATCCCATCCACCTTGGAATATTAATGCTTTCTTCATTATACACACCATTTATATCACATTTTCTAGATGTGATATTGCCACAAAAATTGGTTGGAATAAAAACCATATGGCATCCTTTCTATATTTATATTTTCTTTTATCCTTACATCATCTCTACTAGAAAACTATTCTGTACAATAAAAATTATTGCTTAAATATTACAACTTATTCCCATTCCACTTTCCTCGGAGCGAAATATCATCTCAATTACTTTCATCACTCGAAGTGCTTGTTCTGGTTTAACAATTAATTCACCTTCACCATTCATTACCTTAACAATGTTTTTGTAATAATCACTCCAATCTGATTGCACTTCTGGGAGTTCTAAAACATCTGTTGTATAAACTGGCCTTGGTGCCATGGTACGTGTAGGTCCTGCCTCTGTATATACAATATCATCTCCCCATTCCATCTTAGAATCTGATTTCAATTTAACAATTTTACCCCCACAACTCCAATCATCAATAACTACTGTTCCATCAGTACAAGATACATGCCAACGTGGAAGATTTATCAAACAATTAGTTGACATTTCACATAGGGCTGATACTCCATTATCAAATCGAAGTATAATCTTAATATTATCGTCAACTTCATCAGAATAAAGATTCAATAAATGTGCTGTAACAGATACTACTTTTGAATCAATTAAATTTAGAAACTGATCAATTAGATGAACTCCCCAATCAAGTACCATCCCTCCACCATTGATTTTATGCCCTCTCCATCCATGCATAGCACCTCTTGAACCTTGTACACGACTTTCAATAAAATATGGTTGACCAATACTTCCCTCATCTAATAATTTTTTAATTATTACAAAATCCTTATCCCATCTACGATTTTGGTGTATGGAAAAAATCTTTCCACATTCTTTTGAAACTTCTATAATCTCTTCTAATTCTGCTACATTCATTGTAACTGGTTTCTCACATATTACATGTTTCCCTGCCCTTAAGCACATAATTGCATATTCTTTGTGTTTATCGTTTGGTGTAGCAATGGTTACTAAATCAATATCATTATCATGTAGTAACTCATCTATGGTAGAATATGTGTATAAACCTTTTTCTTTTGCCTTTATTAAAGCATCTTCTCTTATATCATAAACTCCTTTTACTGAAATCTCTTCTATACGAGATGAGACATTTTCTGCATGCCATCCACCCATACCACCAAAACCTATGATTGCCATCGTATATTTCATATTACTTCCTCCATCCCTTTAAATACTGTACTTTATTTATTTACAATTCTATTTGCATTATATCATTTTACCCCTTATAATTCATGACATAGGGCAACTGATACTAGACAAATATTGCGGATAAGGAGGAATTTTTATGATTCCCTTTTATGAAAATGGTTCAAAATTGTTTCGTATATTTTCAACACAAAATATGACTTTCCCACCTCACTTACATACTCATATAGAAATTCTTTACGTTCTTAATGGAGAAACAGAAGTTACTATTGGCCAAAGTAAAAAAATATTAAAGGAAGGTGATTTTTCTATTGCTTTTCCAAATAGTATACATAGTTATTTTACCAAAAAAGATACCACTAATAATGTCATCTTAACTTTATTTCCCGTTGAAATGAGTGGTGATTATATGAATACCCTATTAAAACAATATCCGACAAACCCCTTTATACCTGCTACAATGCTTCACAAAGATATTCCCTACTCCATGAATTCTTTAATGGAATATCAATATATACCTGAGGATTTAAATGTAATTAATGCCTATTTACAATTGATTTTATCAAGGGTGATGCCACTTATGGAACTAAAGCCAAATCGAGATAGGCAACCTCCTGGTAATACAGCTAAGATAATCACCTATCTTGCTGAAAATTTTACTGAACCTATATCATTAGATCAATTAGCTACTCATTTTGGAATAAGTAAATATAATATTTCAAGGATATTTAGTGAGAAACTTCACACAAGTTATACTCAATACATTAATACCCTTAGAATCAATTATGCACAAACACTACTTCAAAGAACTAACGAAGATATTCTATCCATTAGTTTTACCTGTGGTTACGAGAATTCTAGAACTTTTAATCGTGAATTCTTAAAGATATGCGGGTGTAGCCCAAGAGAATTTCGAAAGTTAAATACAATGAAATTTAATACAGTCCAAACCGGCAAATAGAAAAAAAAGAAGGACCATTTGTATAAATGATTCTTCTTTTTTTCATATTCCATATAAAAATTTTAATATCAATATATTAAAATTTTACTAATCTCAATATTATTAATCTCAAAATTACTAATCTCAATATTATTTATCTCAATTTTCTTAATATCAATTTTCCTAATATCAATTTTTAATATCTATTTTCTTCATATTTATTTTCTTAATATCAGAACTTTTTATTTATAATCTAACCTAATATGAACTTTTTGACTTTCTTTTCATCCGCTTCTGGATTTATTCTATAGATTTGTTCCCATATTGTTTTATAGGCATCTTCCTTTGTAATATTCCTTGCAAGCCCTATTACATCATCTCCAAAGAAATCTTCAGTTTTACAAAATACAGTGGATGACCAACCATACACTTGTCCCTTGGATGATATTTTTCTACTATTTCCACACATGGTTAAATACATTTTCATCTGAAGTTCAATAATTGCCTTATCAAACATACTTTTCTCTTCTTTTGTTATATTTAATTCTTGCTTCATTAAATGTAAAGGAATACTATCATTTTCATTAAATAACTGATATATTTTTTTTGATAAATAACTTAACTTTCCATCCTCATATTCTTCATCAAACTCTTTATTATTTCTTCTTATGGTATAAAAATATGGATACCATTCTTTTGTGATAAATCCACTTTTTTTAAAAAACAACTTCCCATAAGCAATATCATCTGTTTCATTTAACACTCTGATACGCCATTCCCAGGGATCTGTTTCTCTGTCTTCTGTATGCCATAGTATATTAGTATCAAAATGACTAGATAAAGAAAAAACTCCCTCATTATTCTCTCCACCCATTGACATTCCAACTTCCCTTAACATTGATACAAAATCTTCATAATTGTGAATCCTTTTTAATCCCATCTTATTATCCATATACTCTCCTTTGCATTACTATTAAGGTCTGTTTAATAGTTAAAAGAATCACTAAGAACCACCTTTTTTATATAACGAAAGGTCTCCTCTTCCCCTTTATCTATTAACATAGTTAGAAGCATCTCTATTAAGTCTTTGGTATCGTTATGTATCATGTAATGTTCTTTCGATAATAAAAAATAGTCTAGTGGGTCTGAATTTACATACTTATCCTTATTGTATATTTTGCTAGCAGCTATACGGTCACAAAACATTTCAACCACATATTTTTTTGGCATTTTTGTACCAATCATGCCTTCTGAACTATTTAAACTATAATCAATCCAATATTCTAAATGATGTTTATTGCGGCCTTTATGGTGTAACCAAGCAAGGCTATGCCCTTTTTCTATTCGTTCGGCTATATTTGGACTTTTATCTCCTTGATAGTATCTTGCCCCTACACGAAATTCAACCCATGAATATTTAGATAAGTCATGAAATAATCCTTGTTTATACAACCCAACACGAAAACAATACTTCATAACATATTTTTTATGATGATTAATCGTTCTTAAATGCTGTATCCATTTCACTCATTACATCTCCTTATCTTTCGTTATGTTAATTATAACGTCTTGTTTAATTTTAGTAAAGCATCATTCTATGTTTAAGTTAACATCTTTAATTCTTCTTAAAGAATTTTTGACTAAATCTAGAATGTTTGAGATAAATAAACTTATTTAGTAGACTCTTCCTCTACTTCCAATATTCCTTTCTAGTTTTTAACATTGAACTACCTTACAATATATATATCCCACTAACAACTACAAACATAAACGATATACAGGAGGTACTTATGAATCGATTAACTAAAGTAGGGGTATTGGGTACTAGCTTACTCCTATCATTAACCATATTTTCCGCATCTGCAAAAGCTGCTGATTATACTATTATAAACAATGATTCACTCTATAAAATAGGTGATTTATTTAATAGTGATGTAGACACTTTAAAGTCAATGAATGATTTAAATACAGACATTATATATCCTGGACAGATAATTGATGTCCCAGCAACAGCTTACAAAGTGAAAAATGGTGACAATTTATTTAACATAGCTTTACAAAATAATATTTCTTTAGAAACATTAAGAAAAGCTAATAACAAGTGGGATGATCTTATATTACCAGGAGAAATACTTTTAATCCCTACATCAAATGGTAGTACAAAGACTTATACAGCGAATAATCCAAAGGTTGAAAACAACATAAGCACACCAACTACTAATAATAGTTCAAAGACTAGTAATACTACAAATACAAACAATAGTTCAAAGGCTAACAATAGCTCAAAGACTAACAATAGCTCAAAAGCAGTAATATCTTATACTGAAGATGAATTAGATCTACTAGCAAGACTTATTACAGCAGAGGCTACCGGACAACCTTATAATGCTATGGTATCCGTTGGTTCAGTGGTTGTAAATAGAGTTCAAAGTAATCAATTCCCATCTTCCATAAAATCAGTAATCTATGAAGTGTCAGGGGGATATTATCAATTTACACCTGTTAAAAATGGCTACATTAATAAGCCAGCTTCAAGTGAAGCATTAAAAGCGGCAAAAGAAGCTCTTACTGGTGCTGACCCAAGTAATGGTGCATTATTTTTCTTTGATGATAGTTCCACAAGCGATTGGTTATGGTCAAAGGATATTACAGCACGTTACGATGATATGATTTTTGTTAAATAAATAATAAACATACACAAAGAAAGAACAAGGAAACTGACACCAATTTCCTTGTTCTTTCTTATTTTACATTATTACTAATAATCTTATTGCAAAACAATCATTAACTCTTATTTACTATGTATATTATCTTATTTACTCACTAACTGCTGCTTCTTGTACTCTAGAGCCTCTTATAGTAATTATTTTTAGCTCTGGATCACAATCGGATGTGATTCCATCTGGAAGCTTTAGGTCACTAAATATTACATTATCACCAGGTTTCATGTTTGACACATCTATCTCTATTTCATGTGGAATATCATGTGGCAAGCCGTATACCGGGATTGAATCCACACTACTATTAAGAATTAATCTTTTTGCCTCGATAAATTCTGATCCAATAATTTTAATAGATACATCCATTTTAATTTCTTCCAAAAGGGATACAAGTTGAAAATCCAAATGAGATAATTCATTAATTATTGGTTTAACTTGGATATCTTTTGTCATAACTGTATATGCTTCATTGTTAGGAGTTACAAGCTTAAACACAGAGTTTCTACCATGTTTTTTCAACGATTTAGTGAACTCGTCCTTCTTAATAGCTATAGATATTGATTCAATCCCTTTTCCAAAAATATTACCTGGTATATACCCATTTTTCCTTAATAGATTATTCGCACCCTTATTAGTACTAGTCCTTGTTTCAATGTTCATAACTGCGGTTTTTTGCATTCTAAAAGCCTCCTTAATAATATTATATAGTATAATGTTCACCCAAAAAGCCCTCTTGACTTTTAAAGATTGTAAAATATATTAGATTCAGTGTGATTTATGGTGAACAATTTTAAAATTTTCTAACAATTAAAAGAAAAAAGATATTCTTTCAATATAGTTTTTTAAACATATCGCTTTAAATCGTTTATTAATTATAAAATTTCACAAAAACAAATATATTCTTTTTCTTTTATTAAAATCACAGTGAATTGCAAATAATATGTTATATACATCATATCATATATCCAAAATTAGTCAAGTTATGCATTTAATTATCAGAAAATTCAAAAAGTATTAATTGTAAATGCTAGTAAATTTTTAAAATCATGAGAAAATCACTATTAAATCAAAAGAGGCTATTAGCCAATATCATGTGATGTTATCACATAAATATGACTAATAGCCTCTCTTTAGTTTATAGAACTGCTGTTCCCACTTTATAATATTCTTGCGAATTATTATGCTACGCTTACATTAACTGCTTGCATTCCACGTTCGCCACGAGTAATATCAAAAGTTACTTTTTGACCTTCAGCTAAAGTTTTGAAACCTTCTGAAACAATACCAGAAAAATGTACGAATACATCATCTCCACCTTGATCATTAGTGATAAATCCAAAACCTTTTTGTTCGTTAAACCATTTTACTGTACCTTTATTCATGAAAGATACCTCCTAAAAAATTATTATATTTTGCTTGCATATAAGAAAATCACATATTTTTGTAAATCATTAAACGAGCTAATGACTTACAAAAATATGTGAAATCAATAAAAACATCTAAAATACTCTTTCATAATAGCATTGAAAAAAGTAATTGTCAATAGAAAAGAGAAAGATTTTATAAAAATTGTTAATTATTTGTAAAAATCTTTCTCTTTCTAAAATTTGATTTTAAGACCACTTTATCAATTATAAATATCTTATAATAAATAAATATGCTCCCTCTTTTTTAGATATTTCGAATTCTTCTTCTATTTTGTAAATGGAACGATTTAAAAGTTTATATACAAAATCTTTGTTATGTGAATACAAAACAATAATTCCATTTTTCTCTAAATGTTCTTTTGCTTTAAAGAAAAATTTTTGATAAAGTTTGAATATATCATCTTCTTCTTTATGACCCATCACTCTCGGCATATTAGTAAATATTTCATCAAAAAGATATTCATGTTTAAAATCAAAAAAGTCGCGGTTAATATAGTGGGCTATTAAATGAGCAGTTTCTGTATTATCTTTTGCTTTTTTAATTGCATCAGCAAAAATATCTAACCCATACATGGTATTCGCTTTTACTAACTTATGACGTTCTATTAGCATAGTTCCAACCCCACAAAATGGGTCTAAAACTTTTGCTCCTTCGACTAAATAATCCTTAGCAAGATTCGCTAAAAGAGCAGCTGTTACAGGTGCAATGCTTGTTGCAGTAGAATTGATACGATAAAAAAATCTATTATCTTTAAGGGTAAATAACTTTATCAAAACATTATAGCTGCCTTCTTTATTCTCGATTAGTCGAATCTCAAATTCATAGTTAGATGTAGAGTTTACTAACTTACGATTTGTAAGTCGTTCTATTTCCGAACTAAGTTTTTTATTAAATGCACTTTTTTTATCTAATTCCAACTTACTCTTCAATTCAATTCTAAAATAATATGTGCTATCACCTTTATGCCTTTTCTCTAAAAATTCTAATAACTCACTATTTGCAATGGCATGAGCTGCTTTTAATGGATCATTTTCACATACTTTAAGTTTATCAAGCATAAATAATATTTCGCTATAAGTTCTTATATCTAATATTTCACTTATATTATCAGCCTTTACAATAACACCCGCATTAAATTCTTTGGCTTTATAGGACGTTAACTGTTCTAATGTTATATTTTTAAAATTACGATTTGTTAGTAATACTAACGTTGAAGGTATATTATATCCTGTGAATTTATGCAGCTTTATACCTTCCTTCCCAATAATTAAATCGGATAGTATTCTTATTTCCTCACTTATATGTTTCTTGTTGCTATCGTCAACCGCTAATCCGCTTAAATGTTCAAGTCTTTCTTTGAATTCAGGTATTAGATTCGTATAATCAAAGTTTTTAAGCGCTACAAGATAAGAACTTTTAACATAGAGTTGTTCTTCATTATTATAAGCATCATGTAATTTTGTTAAAAAAGAAGGCACTGCTAATTCTCCCATAATTAAAGCAGTGTTTTTACGTATCTTAGCATCATCATTTCGTAACAACTTATCAAATATAGAATAATCATTTCCCATTTGATAAAGTAATGCTGTTTTATTATATCCTTCCTTTAATTCAGTCTTTAACTTAATTAAATTTTGTCTTATATCCTTTTGTTCCACTATATCATTAAATATATCTCTTATCATGAGTTCTCCTTTAATTCTACAATCAATTGTAGTTATAACTTGAAGTTTATCATAACTTATTATAAATGTAAATATTCACGAAATTCATAGAAATAAAAAGGAAATATTATGAACCTATTAGGTTAATAAATATTTCCTTTTTATATAAGCAATTTCAATTATATGAATTAATCTCCCCTAAAGCTGCTTCATCACCTATAAGAGTAACATCACTGTGCATCTGTAAAATAGATGCTGGAATATTTGGTGTAACAGGTCCAAAAAAAGCTTCTTTTACTATACTAGCTTTATCTTCACCACTTACTATAATTACGATTTTTTTAGCTTTCATAATATTAGATATCCCCATGGTGTAAGCATATCTTGGAACCTCATCTTGATTTTTAAATAATCTTGCATTGGCATCTATTGTACTCTGTGCTAGTGCCACACAATGTGTTTCTTTTTCAAAAGCGTCCCCTGGCTCATTAAATCCAATATGTCCATTATGACCAAGTCCTAATAGTTGTAAATCTATTCCTCCAAGAGACTTTATAATTTTATTATACCTATCACATTCAGCTGTACTATCCTCTGCCATCCCATTTGGTAAATAAGTATTATCTAGCTTTATATTCACTTGTGAGAATAAATTATTATACATATAATTATAATAACTATGGCTACTATCTTTACTGAGTCCTTTATATTCATCTAGATTTACTGATTTAACATGTGAAAAGTCTAAGTCACCTTTTTTATACCACTCAATTAACTGATTATATGTACCTATAGGAGAACTACCAGTAGCTAAACCTAGTACACAATCTGGTTTCAAAATAATCTGAGCTGATATAATATTAGCGGCTTTTCTACTCATTTCTTTATAATCTTTTACTTTATATATAATCATTTATCATAGTCCTTTCGTTTTATCACTTAAGTTTAAAGTTCATTTTTCTTTATGGTATATGAAAGATACGAATGGATTTATCTAATGTTGTTGTATCTTTTTCCAAATGGTTTACCGCATCATTAAGTTTTTCCACAGCTGATAATTGTTTACATGCTAATCCATTTATTTGTTCTGATACAGCAGCTGTTTCTTCCACTACATAAGTGATGTTTTTTACTACACCTAATGTTTCATTTTTAGCATGCTCTATTTCAGATACACCCTCTATTATTTCACCTAGTGAATATGCCAAATTCTCCACGCGATTGTTAATACTTTGAAAGAAATCTATAGCCTTATCTAGCGCATTGTCTTGCGATTTAACAATAACTACTGCTTCTCTTGCAGTATCAACTGTTTCATTCGTTCTCTTTTGAACATTATTTATTATTACTTCAATATGATTTGATGCTTTTAAAGATTGCTCTGCAAGTTTACGAATTTCATCAGCAACAACAACAAATCCTTTTCCATATACACCTGCTCTTGCAGCTTCAATGGTAGCATTTAAGGCTAGTAAATTTGTTTGTTCTGCAATTTCATTGATTGTATTAATGATGTTTCTTGTACTGTCTATTTCCTTACTTAACATTTCAATATTATCAATGACCATATGGGTAATGTTAGTCGTTAACTTAGCTTTTTCATATAATTCATCTATAGTAACGATGCCATCTCCCGTAATGCTTTTAGTATTTATGGTTATTTCTTTCATATCTTCCGTATTTTTATATACTGTATTTACCTTATCAGACAAGTAAGACATCTGTCTTAAACAACCCTCTGTATCTCCTACTTGTTTCATTACACCCATATCAATCTCACTAGCCAAAGAGGTTATTTCTTTCGTAGAAGCATATAGTTCACTAGAAGTATATGCTACATTATTTGTAGAAGTAGAAACAGTATTACTCACATTATTTACTTCTTCAATTAATAACTTCATACTTTGAATCATATGATTAACAGAGTCAGCTAAAGTTTTAAATTCGTCTTTCCTATTAATACATATCTTAGTTGTTAGATCTCCTGATGCTGCTTTAGATAATGTTTTTACCACTTTACTTATGGTGTTCCCAATATTAGACGCCATTATAGTACCTATTACAATTGCAACTATACAAGCAACAAGAACAAACCACATTGTAATTGTTTTAATATCACTTGCTTTTTCCTTTATAATGTCCTTTGGAATTAAAGCACATACCATAGAGTCCGATGTGTTTATTTTTGAATAGATAAAAAAATAATCTTTACCATTGTAGACTTCATAAGTAGCACCACTTGTATTTACACTCTGGTATGCCCTTTTATAAAAATCTTGGGACACAAACACACTTTCACTATTACTTATTTTATTATCAATCTCCATATTCTGGTTAACTACAATAATTTCTTTGCCATCACTAGTAATAAAGCCACTAATACTACCATTACCTAGATTAAAACTGTTTAATAGCTGAATAATAGCATCCATTTTAATATCAGTTATAATATAGCCAATTGTTTTTCCACCTTTTCCAGAAAAACCACTAGAATCTCTTACTTTATTAACAAGAGAAATACCATAATCGGTATCCTCCGTCTTAAATTTTTTATCTACAAAAGAATGAGTTCCAACCCATACTGCGTTTATACTATCGTCTTTAAAGTAAGCTCCATCCACTGAATCTACAAATTCTTTATATATATCCTCTTTTAAAACCCCAATTTTGGAAGAAATACCAACTCCATCAATTGAAAAAACATGTATATTACTTATCATTTCATCTGCAGTTAAGTTTGCTATTATGGATTTATGTACACCTTTTAAAGAACCATATTCTTTTGGATTTTTTAATTTATCATCAACTGATAGTTGTGTTGTTGTTGCATAAATAGACTTAAATCCTAGTTCAAAATTTCTTCCTGTTGCTTCTATTGTTTCTAGAACTGCTCCCTCGTATATATTGACGATTCCTTCAAGTGCTTTATTATAAGATATTAATCCGAGCAAAACTATAAATAGAATCGGAATTATAAAGACCCCAATTAACTTGATTTTGATGCTTCGCATTTATCTACACTCTCTTTTCTATTATCATAGTAAAAGGCAGTTGGAACTTAAAAGATTATTATCCTTGTTAATTTATGTCCTTCACAGCGATGGAGTTGCGATATTCATTAGCAGAGATTCCAGTATTTTTTCTAAACACTCTTGAGAAATGAGCAACGTCTACAAAACCTACTTTTTCAGCTATATCACCTATTCTAAGAGAAGGATCTTTTAACAAATTCTTTGCTTCATTCACCCTAATATTGTTTAATATTTCAGAAAAGTTTTGCCCCATATGTTTGTTTAAAAGTTTACTTAAATGCCATTGACTTATGTATGTTTTTTCAGCAACTTCTGAAAGTGTTATTTTATGAGCATAATTTTTTTCTATATATTTTAATGCATTATTTACAATAAAACTGTTTGCAGCACCATCAGGTTTATTCTCTGTATTATCAATACATTCGGATGCTGGTAATATGTTTTTAGCCCTTAGATTAGAGACCATTACAACAATCGCCTCTTCTATTTCTTTCATGTTGGATGGCTTTAACAAAAATCTTGTGACCCCTAGACTTATAGCTTTTTGTGCATATTCAAAATCACGAAAACCTGTTAATATACTTATTTCCGTATTAGAAAATTCTGATTTTATTCCAGCTAGCATACTAAGTCCGTCCAAACCAGGCATTGCAATATCTGTAAATACGATATGAGGTTTTATACTCCTAATTACTTCAATCCCCTCATTTCCATCATTAGCAGTATCTACAATTTGGCAGCCAAATTTCTCCCAAGGAATCATCCTAGATATCCCTTCTACAATAATCGGTTCATCATCAATAATTACAACTTTATACATAGTATCATCCCCCATCTCTACAAAGGCCCCAATCCATCTTATGTTACTTTAGTATCGTAATAGAATTTACTACTCTAATGATTCCCTCTATTTACATATTATTCTAGCCTTTAATTGCTCCTGCTGTCAATCCACTTATTATATTCTTCTGAAGAAATATATAGATGATTAACACAGGTATGATTATTAAGGTTACAGAAGATGCCATTAAACCAAAATCAGTTCCATATTGAGAACTAATTTCATTTAATAATGTACTAACAGGATATTTTACTCTCCTTCTTATCATTATTAACTGAGTAAATAAATCATTATATGACCATAAGAAACAGAAAATAGCTACGGTTGCAAGAGAAGGTCTTGATAAAGGTACTATAATCTTTCCAAATACCTGAAATACATTACCACCTTCCATATAGGCAGCTTCCTCCATTTCAATTGGTAGACCCCTTAAAAAACCCATCATAATTAGTGTTGCAAAACTTAGATTACCAGCAATTTGAGGTAATATAACACTAATAGGTTTACTAAGTAAATTCAAGGAAGTCATCATCTTAAAAACAGGTACTATGGTTGAAAAAGCTGGAAACATTAAACTAGATACAATAAGGCTATATATTAATGCTTTTCCTCTAAACTTATACCTAGTCATAGCAAATGCCATCATGGATGCTAATATCATAACTCCAACTGTTACACTTCCCGATATAACTAAACTATTCTTATAGGATACCAAAATATTCTGTCTCGTAAATGCATTGATATAATTATCTAATGTAAATTCTTTTGGAAGGGAAAACGAACTTGTAAGTACTTCTCTAGATGGTTTAAATGAGTTGATTATTACCCACAAGAAAGGAAATACTGTTGTTATTCCCCAAAGAATAAGTATTAAATATATAATTATGTAGGGAATAGATATTTTCTTTTTATTTTTACTCATCTTATATCCTCCTAAAGATTAGCATCTGGTTTAATTAATGTGGATACTAATTGAGATACGATAACCCCAAAAACGACTATAACCAGTGCAATTACAGAACCATAATCAATATCACCTATAGCAAATGTCTGTTCATACATATAAGTTCCTAGAAAATGAGTAACACCTTGTGGTGCACCTTTTGGCGCTATAACCCAAGGTAAGTCAAATACTTTTAATGCTCCTGTAACTGCCAATGTAATACACGTGCATATAACCCCTCTAAGTAAAGGAATTGTAATATAAAAAACTTGCTTAAACTTAGTACAACCATCGATATCAGCAGCTTCATAGATATCATCTGATATATCACAAAGTCCAGTAAGAATAATTACAAAATAAAACCCTACATAGTTCCAAAGCGTGGGAATAGCTACCATAATAAAAGCTGTTGCTGGTGCTAACCAGTTAACTGGAGTTTTATCAAAATACTCTAATATTTGATTTAACATTCCCCCATTATAAGTATAAAATAATTTAAATATTAAACCTATAGCTGTTGCAGAGATTACAATTGGGAAAAAGTATATTGTTCTAAAAATTTGTTGTCCTCGTTTAATTGATTTCACTAGAATTGCGAGAATAAATCCAAAACCTACTTGAAATATAATAGTTAATCCCATCATTTTAAAAGAATTTATTATGGAAATTCTAATTTTAGGATCAGATAGTAATTTTCTATAATTAGAGAGTCCAATAAACTTCCAATCCTTACCTGGCATCTTTATCCATGTTGCCATATCAAAAAAGCTATTATATATATTTTCTACAAATGGTTTATAAAGGAATACAATCATTAATATTAAACCAGGTAATAAGAATACAATAAGAGGTAATTTTTTTTTATAAAGCATTAAAATCTCGCCTTCCTTTAATAAATTTTAATAAAAACAGAAGGGCCGATGTATAACCCCTCTGCCTTTTATTTTACTGCCTTTTATTTTACTGCCTTTTATTCTATCATTGGTTTATTATTTGCTGTTAATTGCTAAAATTTCATTAATTAAAGTTTCTGGAGTTTTTGCACCAGTAGAGATTTCTACAATTCCTGCAGCAAAAGTGTTATATGCTTCTTGAGATATTCTTGCATCTGTTGGTGCTGAAATACTTGTTGCATTATTACTTAATTCAATACCTGATAAAGCAAGTGGAGTCATATTATCAAGTGGATCTACAGCAACGGATGGTTGACCATTACCATTCCAATATTTAGTTATAGATTCTTTGCTTGTATGTGCCATTACAAATTTTACAGCTGCATCCCTCTTAGCTGGATCATCCCAAGCTTTCTTAGTAATATAGAAACCTGATGACATACCACCAACCATAGCTTTTTCTGCTGCTTTCGCACCTGGTATATTAGGGAATGCCATTACGATTGTATTGTCTTGATCTGGAATATTACCTGCAAACCATGCCCCGTCAAGTTGCATTGCTGCTTTTTTAGATTTAAATAATTCACCAGCTAACTCATTGTCAATTGTATCTGTATCAACAGGGAAAGCACCCATATCTCTTAATGTTTTAAACATATTAAGACCTGCAATCCAATCAGCTGGAGCTGCTTGTGGAACTGTTTCATATCCTTCTAGGCCTGCTGCTGAAAGCATTAAGTGTTCTATCCAATAATGTGGTACTGTATTTAAAGAAACTGCGATTGGAATAATATCATTTGCTTTAAATGTATCAATTGCTGTTACTAACTTATCCCAATCCGTTGGTAATTCAAGACTATATTGTTCAAAAAGATCTTTATTAACAAATAACCCTTCCCAATAACCAACAGTAGGAACTGCTCTTCTAACACCATCTGGATTTGTTACTGCTGCTAATGCACTTTCGAGAGTATCAGCTGCATATTCTGGATATACTGCTTTAATCTCATCAAGGGTTACAAATTTATCTGCTGCTAAAACATCACTTGCATTTGCATCGGTAAAGTATAGAATTACATCTGGTTCATTACCTACTGCAAAATCTGCTGCAACTCTTGTTTTCCAATCTTGGTCTGACATTTGAGAATCATCTTCTATTGTTACGTGTGGATTATCATCCATGAATTTTTTATTGATTTCTTGATATGTAGGAGCTTTCGCATCTGCCCCACCGTACATTGATACCGTTGTTAATGTAATTGGTTCTTTTGTAGGTTCCTTTTTAGGTTCAGTAGTTGCTACAGGATCTCCTTTACTAACCTCTTTTTCTTTTTTGGCACATGCAGTCATTAAAGAAAAAACTAATACAACTGCCATAATAATGGATAGCACTCGTTTAAATCTTTTCATAAATAAATCCTCCCAAATTTAATATAGTTTTTTAGCCAAGAGCAAACCCTCTCACTGGTATAATACTATTATACAGTTATATTATACAATATTCATTAGATGGTCTTGATATTATTTGTTTAATCTTGCTACTATTAATTATGCACGCCATTCACTAGTTGGTCATTATTAACATTACTTAGTTTTACCCAATAGTTTTTTAAGCAACTTTTCCTTTTCAGCATCTATTTTCTTTTCATATGGTATAGTAATTGTAGATATGGTTTCTTGAACATCATTACCTTCTGCTGGTAATATAGTAAGTCCGTATTCTTCTCCGTAAATTAATTTAATTCTTTCATTAACATTAAAAATTCCTAAAGATACATGTTTCCCTTTTCCTGATATAGTACTTACCCCTTTACCATCTAGTATATCTCTTACTCTTTCCACATCTTCCTTAGTCATACCCTTACCTGTATTGGCTATTTGTAATAGTACGTTGTCTTCTTTCTTAAAAACTTTTAACTTAATAATTCCATTATTTATTGTTTCTATACCATGTACAACTGCATTTTCTAAGATAGGTTGTAATATTAATCTGGGAACTTGAACTTGTAGTAAATCTTTATCTATATCCTTCTCTATTCTAAGTCTTTGTCCAAATCTCATTGATATAATATAGAAATATGCATCTGCACACCTTAATTCCTCAGATAAGCTAATGAGTCTTTCATTAGACCTGTCCATAGTATAACCTAGAAGTGTTCCAAGTGCCTCGATCATTTTAGAAACCTCAATATCCCCACTCATTCTAGCTTGCCAATTCATCATCTCTAATGTATTATTTAAAAAATGTGGATTAATCTGTGATTGCAGGGCAATTATCTTAGCTTCTTTTCTTGCTAATTTTTCATTATATGCATAATCAAATAAATACTTAACTTCATGGGACATTCTATTAAAAGAATCAAGTAAATAAGAAAATTCTGCATTTGGCATGGGTTCCCCCTCAATTGTCATACCAATATTACCTTTTTCTAGTTCTTGGGATGCTTTTATCATGCGACTCATAGGATTAGTTATATGCATTGATATAAAATATAACATATAGATAAATACAGGTATAACAATAAGTAGAATTAAAAACATAATATATGTTAAGGTTTGTAATTCAGAATACATTGTAGTTTTATCCGCAATAAGTACAGCCCCCATATGATAATCGTTAAACTTTTGTTGATACAATAACCCTTTAAGCTTGGAATCATCTATTTTAATCATTTTTCTACTTACTTTGTTATTGTAATGGTTCAATAATTTCTCAGTAAATGTCATTCTGTTATCAAAAGATTGGTTATTATTAAAAGTTATCATCGAGCCTTTATCATTCATATATATTTCTAGTTGATAATCTTTATTAAATATATTAGCATCAATTAGTTTACTGGTATCAAGTTCTACAATTAAGGTACCAAACTTAGTATAATTCCTTGTTGTATATAAATTTCGTATTATGTAAAGTTTTCCTTCGATAATCTTCATATGTGCATCTGAAGTCTCTTCTTCTGTTATCTTCATTGCTTCTTGTTTCACTTTGCTAAAATAAGTATCAATATTAGATTTTTGATATCTAGAAGTTATATATACTCGATCTAAATCATCACAAAAGTATAATGCAGACATTATAAAACGATTATCATTAATATATCTACTTTTCAGATTTCCAGTTACTTCTTTATAAAATTCTGGATATTTTATATCGTCTTTATTATAATTTATCCATGCATTTTCAATAACTAATTCATAGGAGGTTTTCTTTGATATTGAAATAGCATCATCTATCTTCTGGGCATTGAACGAAGTAAAATTTTTAAGTCCTTCTTCCATTAATTGTTCCGTTTTATTAATAATACTGTTACGGTAAGACATAGATATAAACACAAATATAATCCCAACTGGAACAATCCAAGTTATAACAATTAAGAATAGTAATCTTCTTCTTAAAGATATAGGCCTACTTCTTTTATATAACATTCTCTCAATTAGAAACTTCATTAAATACCTCCCACCAAATAAATACAATGACAAGGGTTATTCCAATGGAATAACCCTATATCTTTTCTCTTATTTTACCATATTATGTATGATTAATCTATGTTTAAAAACTTTTCAAATATTTCACATACTAATTTGGCATCTTGTTCATTTGACATCTCACAAAATATTCTAATGAGAGGTTCTGTTCCTGAAAATCTTGTATTTATCCAACCACCATTCTTAAAATAAATCTTGCATCCATCTAGGTAAGATACTTTTTCTATTTCAAATGGTATGTCTGGAAGCAGTTTATCAATAAATAAAATTTGGTATATTTCTTCCTTCTTTTCATAGGAGAAGCTATAATCTTTTTCTTCCATATATATTGTTCCGTATTCCTGTTCTATTTCCTTCATTATCTCAGAAATTTTCTTTCCTGTTACCGCTATCATCTCAACTAAAAGTGATGCAGCATAGATACCATCCTTACCCAAGATATGACCACGAACAGTCAATCCACCAGAAGATTCTCCTCCAATAATTGCATCTGTTTCATGCATTTTTGCAGCAATATGCTTAAATCCTACTGGAACTTCAAAACATTTTTCTCCAAAACTAAAAGCAACTTTATCTAACATATGGGTTGTTGCTATATTTCTAACTGCTGGACCATGCCACCCTTTGTATTTTACTAGATAGTAATAAAGTAATACTAAGATTTCATTCGGATGTAAAAACTTACCATTATCATCTATTACACCTATTCTATCTGCGTCACCATCCGTTGCTAATCCTATATCAAGACGTTTATCTATTACATGATTTTGTAGACTACGAAGAGTCATAGCAGATGGGGATGGTAGTTTTCCTCCAAATAAAGTATCATGTCTTTCATGTATGGTACTAACCTCACATCTTGCAGTTAAAAGGATTGTTTTTAGGGATGTTTCACTCACTCCATACATTGGGTCTAAACCAACTCTTAATCCACTATCTCTAATTGCCCCCATATCTATCGAATTAATAATGTTATCAAGATATTCATTTAGAGGATTGATTTCAACAATAAGCCCTTTATCAACTGCTTTTTTGTAATCCATACCAACTATTTTATCATCCTCTAGATCACATTCGTAATTCTCAATATCTTTGGTCTGAAACTCGTCTGCGTCACGCCCTCCATAAGTAAACACTTTGATTCCATTATATATAGCAGGATTATGGCTAGCAGTTATCATCATTCCATAATGCATCTTATGTTGCATAACATAGTGCATGATTAGAGGGGTTGGTGATGAACGATTAACTAAATATGCTTTGATTCCATCTGCTGCAAATATTTCTCCTGCCCATCTCATGGCCTCTTTGGATAGAAACCTACGATCGTAGCCTAATACAATATTATTTTCTGCAACTCCTTCATTTATCATTTTTAAAGAGATTGCTTTTGCTAGTCTTTGTATATTTAACTTGGTAAATTCTTCACCTATAATAGCTCTCCATCCACCAGTACCAAACTTTATCATGCTATTGCCTCCTCTATCTATTTACTCCCCATGATAATAATTACCTTATTCTCACTGTCCTTTGGTTGAATCTTTAACTCATCAACTTCTTCACCATTTAAAATAATTGAACTTACACCTTTCATAACACCATCTGGATTTTGAACTGTTATATGATAAACTGCTTCTCTAAATTCACGTCTAACATAGAATTCATCCCAATCAGATGGAATACATGGATCAATGATTAACGAATCAAAATCTGGCTTAACACCAAGCATATATCTTGTAGCAGAGAAGTATGCCCATCCACCAGTTCCAGTCATAAATGGATGTCTTGCGCGACCAAAAGCCGTATGCTCTTTACCCATAATAAATTGACAATAGGAATATGGCTCTGCTTGACGAATTTCAATCATATCATTTTGATTATAAGGACTTAGAGCATCATAAAACTTCATTGCTCTATCACCACGACCTAGAATACATTCTGCAGCCCATGCCCAAGGATTTGGATGACTAAAGATAGCTCCATTTTCTTTAAGTCCTGGATAAACTCTTGTTATAAACCCTATTTCTTCATCAGGAACCGTATAAGAAGGTCCATTTAACATAATTCCATAAGGTGTAAATAAATGCTTATCAATAGAGTCCATAGCCATCTTGCCCTTTTCATAGGATGCAGCCCCTGATAGTACTGCCCATGCATTGGATTCAAGATGAATTTTACCTTCTTTATCTTTTATTGTGCCAATTTTCTTACCACTCTTTGTTATTCCTCTAATATACCATTCTTCGTCCCATAGTTCAGTATCACATACTTCTTTCACTTTATCTCTCATTAAACTATATTTCTCTACATCTTCCGTTCTACCAAAGTAAGCTGCAAGTTCAAGGAAATTACTTAGAGCATGGTAATGTAAAAAGGATACCATTGCACTTTCACCACCACCAAGGTTTAAGCAATCATTCCAATCAGCTCTAAGTCCTTTACATATACCAGTGCTTCCAACTTGTCTATCAGAAAAATCAAGAATTTTAGTCATATGTTCGTATACAGATCCACTTCCACCATCTGCATAAGTTATTTCTTCATCAATAAAGGAGAATTCTCCAGTTTCTTTCACGTATTCTACAATAGAAGTTACAAGCCAAAGAGCATCATCAGAACATGCATCTTCTATTCCATGAATCATATTATCTTTATTTGGAGTAGGCACTACTGTCGGAGATTTAAAAGGTTTTGCCTGATTATCTGGCTCAAACCATTCTGGCTGGAACAAATGAAGACCATATCCCTCCTTAACCAATCCACGTAATAACTCTACAAGTCTCTGACGACATTTAGCTGGATTAGAGTGTGGTACAGTCATTGCGTCCTGAGCTGTATCACGATATCCTAGGCCTGTTCTACCACCTACTTCAATAAAGGAAGCAAATCTTGAAAACATTACATTAATTTCAGCTTGGTAAAGAGTCCAAGTATTAATTAAAGTATTCATTCCTTCATTTGGAGTTTTTATTTGTAATTTATCTAATTTATTCTTCCAAAAATCAGCTAATCCTTTAAATGCATTGTCTACATTGGTAAGATTAGAATATTTTTCTCTTATAGCATTACCAGCATCTAGACCACCTTCACCTAACATATAGATAAATCTTACTTTTTCTCCTGGTGCAAGCTCAATTTGTTTATGTAGGGAACCACAGTGATTATTACCTTTTTCAAATGAACCACTTAGCATTCCTCTTTCTACACCGATTGGATTATCTTCTGTACGATATAATCCAATGAATTCATCTCTTAAGCAATCAAAACTATCTGGTTTAAAATTAGCAGTAAAATATTGATATCCAAACTCTTCATAAAATAAATCATATAAGATAATTCCATCTTCATAGGAAGAACCAGCAGCATAGTTACTCATTTGGAAATTTCTATTGTCCATATCAATATGGTGATAGGAGAACTCAAGATAGGAATATACACTTAATTTTCTTGGTTTATCACCTGTATTCTCAATTGTAACATCCCATAGCTCTACAGAATCCTCTAGTGGTATAAATAATGTTTGTTCTGCTTTAATATCACTATACTCACAAGAATATTTTGAATAGGACAAGCCATGTCTGCACTCATATTTAGCAATGTCTAGAGGCTTGCCAACAGGTTGCCATGAAACACTCCAGTAATCACTTGTCTCGTCATCTTTTATGTAAACATAATGTCCTGGTCTATCCATAGGTACAGCATTGGCACGAAATCTTGTGATTCTATGATATTCTGGTGTTTTATAAAACATATATCCACCTGCTGTATGATTCACTACTGCACACAGCTCTTTTACTCCTAAATAATTAGTCCATGATGTGGGAAGATCCACTCTCTCAATAACATATTCCCTCTTGTCATTATCGAAATAACCATACTTCATATTAAAATTCCTCCTAATTTTTAATTACATAGTTTTGAATTACATAGTTTTGAATTACAAAGATTTTGAATTACACCATTTTTTAGTTGCATAGTTATTGAAGTACATATTGAAATAGATTGTATTGTTTTTATTTGCATTGTTATTGACATGAATTGTTTCTTAGTAGCATGATTTTTTATTACATGGCTAATGAATTATGTAATTACAAAGTTTATGATTTACATAATTATATAAATTAATTATAGTCTTTAAATGACGCAAGAGGTATTGCTAAGAGTGTGAATATTTGATTATTATTGTCCAATCATAGAACCTGTACTAATAAGGTTTTATATAAGGGGAGAGTTTTTAATTTATAGGGTGAATTTCCTTTAAATAAAAAAAGATGATTTCGATATAATGTCAAAATCATCTTCTAAATGTATCATAGTTTAGTATTTAGTTCAGTGTATACTTTCTTTCATAAAATTTAAGTATAGTCTCCCATCTTTCTTGGCTCCTAAGAAATGAATTTTATTTACAGTTTCTCTTATTAATAATATATACCAAATCCCTATTATTTACTAGTTGTGTAGATTTATTTAATGCAATTCTAATGTTACATACTGTTATAAGAGGTATTGTTAGGAGTGTGAATATATTTATACAAATACCTTTCTTCCACTAGCATCTCTAACACCCATATTGCTTCTATATTTCGCAACAGTTCTTCTTGATATATCTATTCCATTACTTTTAAGCATTTCGCTGATTTTTTGATCACTTAGAGGTTTTTTCTTATTTTCAACTTCAATAAGGTGAGTCATTTTCTCTTTGATATATTCAGGTGTCATCTTTATTTCTTCATTTTGTTGCTTCATTTCAAATGCTTTTACAAAGAAATAATTCAGTGGATAAATTCCCCATGTACATTGTAGAAATTTGCCTCTCACTGCTCTACTTACTGTTGATTCATGAATTCCAAGTTGTACAGAAAGTTCTATAAGACGCATTGGTTTTAGCATACCTCTACGTAGAAAGAAATCTTCTTGGTAATCTATAATCATCTTAGTAATACTTAACAATGTACTATTTCGTTGATTAATACAATTTACCACCCAATCTGCCTGTCCTACTTTTGTGTTTATATAATTCTTTGTCTCACTAGAGCAGTCACTCTTTAGAATATTTAAATAATATGAATTAATTGAAACCCTTGGATATTTATATTCATTAATGAGAATCTCATAATGTCCTTTTAATTTAACTACTGTTATATCAGGTTCAATATAATATAGATTATCTCTTGACGAGAAACAAGTACCAGGTTTAGGATTTAGTGTTTTTATAATCTTAACATTCTCTACTACTTCTGAAATAGTAACTTTAAGCTTATCAGCAATCACTGATAACTGATTTTTTGCCAAAAGTTCCAAATAATCAAACACAATATCTCTTACTAAAGTATTGTGTGAATGATTACGTTCCAACTGAAGCAAAAGGCATTCTCTTAGATTTCTAGCTCCAACTCCTGCAGGTTCTAACTCTTGTACCATACATAACAAACGATTAACCATCCCTGCTTCAACACCAAACTTTAAAGCAATATCATTTATATCCTCTAACAGATATCCTTTCGAATCTAGAGACATTAATAGATAATGTATAACATTTTCTTCCACCAAACTGTAATTATTCATAAGTATTTGTGAGTTCAAGTACTGATACAAGTCTTCTTCTTTCCCATCTCCAATGTAATCCCATATATCTTTCTCATTGTTGTCATCATTATCCCATCTAACATTAACATTAATATTTTCATTCATTTTATTTAACCATTCTAATTTTCTAGTAACATCAACGTCCCTTTCCACACCCCCTATATTATCTATATCTATTATAGGATTTTCCATAGCTAATTCACCAATATAGTCTTCTAATTCTCTTGAGCTCATCTGTAAAATTTCAGAGGATTGAATAATTTTTTGAGAAATATTTAGTTTTTGCTTTAATTCAAATTGTAGTTTCATTACTAACCCACCCTAAATTTATATTTCACTAAGTGTATTTATCAATCAGAAATAAACCTTACAAATATGAATTTTTTCATATCTTATAAGGTTTATTTCTATTCTTATAATATTCGTTCCATAAACAATATACCATTAACATCTTCAAAACTTTTTATCGTGTCTTCATGTTCCATATCATTTGGAATTTTAAGAGCAAAAACTGCACTAGTTGTGGTACTCGTCCTTGGTGTATTTATATAGTCACAATCTAGTATAGTTATATCTTGTTCTCTAGCCTTCACCATAAATGCAGTTATACTATCTGCTGTATCAAAGGAAACAAATACACTAAGTCGTCTGATCTTCTTTAGATATTTATCTTGTAATATGCCACCAAAGTGCATAATGATATATATTAATATACAACTTACAATTGCAAGAGTATAATATCCCGTCCCTATAGCAAGACCTAAACAAGCAGCTGTCCATAGGCCTGCAGCTGTAGTTAATCCTTTTATTTCATGATAACCGGTAACCATGATAGCACCTGCACCAATAAAACCGATCCCACTTACTACTTGTGCTCCAAGCCTACTAGGATCTCCTCCGCCATTAATTTGTTGCAATGCAATACCAGTTATCATAACAACCGCTGAACCTAAGCAAACCATACTATAAGTTCGTACTCCAGCCACTCGACGTTTTTTCGTTCGATCAATCCCTAATACTCCTCCACACAATATTGAAAGTAATAACTTTACGACTAAAGGCAATATCTCCATATTGTGCATTCCAATAGAATTATAGAAATTTTGCATTTAAATCCCTCCATAAAAATAATTTTATTACACATTGTAAAATCAAAAAGTTTATTGCAATTATGCAATTCCTATCTAATTTCTATATACAACAGCATGCAACAAAGTGATTTGGTGAGACTTCTCGTAATTCAGGACTTTTATTTCTACATTTATCTTCTACATAAATACAACGATTCGCAAAACGACATTCATCTTTTGGATTAATTGGAGAAGTTATCTCTCCTTTTAATAATATTCGTTCTTTCTTTTCTCTTAATTCTGGTACTGGAATTGCTGAAAGCAATGCTTTCGTATATGGATGTAATGGGTTTGCAAATAATTCTTCAGCAGGAGCCTTTTCAACAAGCTGTCCAAGATACATAACAGCAATATCATCAGAAAAATGATTAACAACTGATAAATCATGGGTGATAAAAATAAAAGTAAGATCCATTTGCTTTTGTAATTTTTTCAATAAATTAAGAATCTGTGCTTGTATTGAAACATCAAGTGCTGATACCGGTTCATCACAAATAATAAACTTAGGTTCCATTGCAAGAGCTCTTGCTATTCCTATACGTTGTCTTCTTCCTCCATCAAGTTCGTGAGGATATGTATTAATTAAACGCTCTGCTAAACCTACTGTTTCCATTAGTTCAAGAACTCTTTGTTCAATTAACTTTTTATCTTTAATCAGTTTATTCGTAACAATTGGCTCACTAATTATTTGATTTACTGTTTTTCTTGGATCAAGAGAAGAAAATGGATCTTGAAATATAATTTGCATCTCTTTACGCATTTTACGCATTTCTTCTTTTTTTAATTTTGTAATGTCTTTATTGTTAAACAATATATCACCTGAAGTTGGTTCTAATAACCGTAGTATTGCACGACCTGTTGTTGATTTCCCACATCCAGATTCACCAACAATACCAAGGGTTTTACCTCGCTCAATGGTAAAGCTAATATCGTCTACTGCATGAAGCATTCCTTTTGAAGTTTTAAAATATTTTTTAAGATTTCTTACTTCTAATATATTATCGGCCATTTTTCATTCTCCTTTCAACTGAAAATTTTGGAGATTTATATCTATCACAAGCAACAACATGAGTGCCACCCATTAATCTTTGCTCCGGTTGTTTTTTACTACATTCTTCAATTGCATAAGCACATCTAGGCGCAAACGCACATCCAGGTGGTAATTCAGAGGGATCTGGCATAAGGCCTGGGATTGGTTTTAATTCTGATTGTCTATTATTAATATTAGGTAATGAATTAAATAGCCCTTCGGTATAAGGATGCATAGTATCATTAAATATCTCTTCAAGATTACCACTTTCAACAATTCTTCCCGCATACATAACTGCAACTTCATCACATACTTCAGCTACAATACCCAAATCATGAGTGATCATAATCATAGAAGTTTTATATTGTTCTTTCAAATTTTTCATTAGTTCAAGAACTTGAGCTTGAATAGTAACATCAAGTGCAGTTGTTGGTTCATCAGCAATTAATAACTTAGGATTACAAGCAAGTGCAATTGCAATAACAACTCTTTGTTTCATACCACCTGAAAATTGATGAGGATATTCACCTGCTCGACTTCCTGGAATACCTACTAATTCAAGCATCTTAATCGCTTTTTCATAGGCTTCTGATTTAGATAATTTTTCATGAATTTCAATACTTTCTGCTATTTGATCACCAACTGTAAATACTGGATTTAGAGCTGACATTGGATCTTGAAATATCATGGAAACATCATTACCACGAATGCCTTCTAGTTTACTCTCTGAAAGACTAAGCATATCATTACCATCAAGTAGAATCTTACCTTCTTTTATTACACCAGGAGGCATTGGAACAAGACGTAGAATTGAAAGAGCAGTTGTTGTTTTACCAGCCCCTGTCTCTCCTACAATTCCCAGAGTCTTCCCTCGTCCTAGTTTTATATTTACACCATTCACAGCTTTTACAATTCCATCATCCGTTTCAAAGTGGACAACCAGGTTTTCTATATCCAGAATTAAATCTTTCTCGTTCATAATGTTAATTCCTCCAGCTTAATGTTTTAGTTTAGGGTCAAGAGCATCTCTAAGTCCATCTCCCAATAAATTAAGAGCAAGAACAGTTATCATAATAGCAAGACCTGGGAATAGAGTTATGTAGCTATAATCACGAATATATTTTCTGCCCGCTGATAAAAGCCCACCCCATTCAGGAGCTGGTTGCGGTACACCAAGCCCAAGGAAACTTAGAGATGATGCCGATATAATGGCAGAACCAACACGTAATGTGGTTTGTACAATAATTGGTGAAAGACTGTTTGGTAATATATGCGTTAATATAATTCTACCATTCTTTGCACCAATTGCTTTTGATGCTTCTATATATTCTTGATTTCTTACAGTAAGTACAGCTGCACGAGCAACATATATAAAATTAGGTGTACTCGATATGCCGACAGCAATCATTAAGTTAATTGTACTTTGTCCTAATACAGATACTACTACAATTGCAAGAAGAATATGAGGTATTGAAGCAAAGATATCTGCTCCACGCATGATAATGTTTTCCACTTTTCCACCATAATAACCCGCTATAGAACCGAGTGTTACACCAAGTCCAACTGATACTAAAACAGCTACAAGCCCAATTGGTAAAGAATAACGAGTACCATAAATAACACGTGCAAATATATCTCTTCCCATTTCATCTGTTCCAAATAAGTGCTTTAAAGAAGGAGATTGTAATCTCTCACCAATATTTTGACCAATTACATCGGTTTCATAATCAAAGATTACACCTGCAAATATGGCTAACAGTATTAGTATAATTACGATAACTAGGCCAATCATTGCACCTTTATTCTTTTTTAGATTCCTCCATAATTCAGCCATCTGGCTACGTTTGGTATATTTTTTTGAAGCCAAATCCTGTTTACCTGAACTTGGTGTCTTTTTATTTTTAACTGCCAATTGGTTCACCTCACTTTGAATATTGCGCTTTAATACGCGGATCTATAAATGAATATAGTATATCTACAAATAACTGCACTATACTCACAATCATTGTCGTTATAATTACACATCCAGTTACCATAGGAATATCACGCATGCCAATAGAATCAACGATTAAACGTCCAACTCCAGGCCAGGTAAATACGGTTTCAATTAATACTGCTCCACCTAAGATATAACCAAATTGCATACCAGCAACTGTAATAATAGGAATAAGAGCATTTCTTAACGCATGTTTATGAATAACTTTACGTTCACTAACACCTTTTGATCTTGCAGTACGTAAAAAATCTTGCCTGAGTACTTCAAGCATGGATGAGCGTGTTGTTCTTGTCATTAAAGCTGCATACCCAGTACCACTTGTGATGGCCGGTAATATAACACTATTCCATCCTCCTATACCGCCCGATGGAAACCATCCGAGTGTTAAAGAAAAAGTTATGATAAGTATCAATCCAAGCCAGAATGGTGGCATTGACACTCCTATTAGGGCAAATACAACTGATGTTGTATCTTTCCATGTATTTTGGTTTACCGCTGAATAGATACCGATAGGGATTGATATCATTGTAGCGACTATCATAGCTGTTACTGCAAGCTGAGCGGTCGCTGGAAAACGCTGTTTATATGTTTCAAAAACATCTTTTTTACTTACATAGGAGATACCTAGATCTCCTTTGAGAAGGTTTCCCATATATTTTGCATATCGAACTAATATAGGATCATTAAATCCATATTCTTCTCGTACACGTTCTATTTCTTCATGAGTAGCATGTTCTCCTGCTATTACTATGGCAGGATCGCCTGGAGCTAAATCCATAATAAAATAAACAAAAAATGAAACGCCAATTAAAACTGGTATTAACATAATTAATCTTTTAAATATATAACGATGCACTTATTTCGCCTCCTTATGTTATATGTAATCTACTTGTTATGATTATTTATAACAAGTAGATTACTGCTAGTGTCTTATCGGATTCTTCATCCGCTTCACTTTGTATTTAACGAATGACTGTTAAGGATTATTAAATCAAAGGATTACTCTAAAATATATGCATATGTAAAGTCATGACATCCTGTTGCATTAATCTTAATACCATTAAGTGATTTCTTTTTAGCAATGTTTTGTGTTTCTACATATAGAGGAACACATGCTGCATCTTCTACGGTGATTTCTTGAATTTCTTTATACATTTCTAAACGTTTTGCTTCATCTTGTTCTATTAATGCAGAATCAAGTAATTCATCTACTCTTGCATTAGAATATTGCATTCTGTTATTAGCGAATCCTGTATACCATAGAATACGCATATTACTATCTGCACTAACGTCAGATACGTGAGCCGCCATACATGCCTCATGTTCATTATTCTTAATCATTGAGTTACGAAGTGCTGTTTCTACTTCACTAATATTCATTTTTATTCCAATTTCTGCATATTGAGCCTGTAAAATTGGTACAATTGCTCTTGATGTAGAATCATGAGCAAGAACACTGAATTCAAATCCATCTGCATAACCAGCTTGTGCAAGTAATTCTTTTGCTTTTTCTACATTGTAATTATAACCATCAACTGGTGAATATCCATAACCAATTGGGGTTACAAAACTTTGCCATACAGAACCTTGTCCATTACCAGCAGCATATAATACGTCATCTTTATTTACTGCATAATTCATTGCTTGTCTTACTAATTCATTGTTAAATGGTTCTTTGCTAACATTTAAAACTAAATAATTAAGTCTTGTACCATCCATTTGAATCAAATCTAGATTATCATCTTGTGCAATGTAATCTAAATCTAATGTAGATGGCGTTTGACAATAATCAATTTCTCCAGTTTGTAGTGCAATAACTCTTGTTGCATCTTCTCCATATTGTCTAAAAGTTAACTTTTCTGTTTTAGGCATTTCCCCAAAATACTTATCAAAACGGAATAAGTTTGTTTCATTACCAAAGTCTATGGATTCATAGTAGTATGCCCCACTACCAATCATAGTTCCGCTATCTCCCAACTCATCCATTGCTGCTTTACTTAATATACTCATATTAGGAGATGCTAGATCAAATAAGAAATTTGTACTTGGACCTGTTAATTTGAATTCTATGGTATTACTATCAATAGCATTCATCTCTTTTATTACTGCTACTTTAGCTGAAGTATATGAGGAATCTTCTGCTCTTTTAAAAGTATAAATGATATCCTCAGCAGTAACAGGTTCTCCATTATGAAAGTATGCATTTTGATTTAAATGAAATATATACGTCTGTGGATCAACAATTTCATAAGATTCTGCTAAATCACAAACATAATCATTCATATCATAATCCCATTCAATTAATGTACTATGTGTTATTTTGTAAAGTGTAGTATTGGTAATACTTGCTGTAGCTTGTGGATCTGCAACTGTAAAGGTATTAGCTAAACCAATAATAATTTCTTTTTTATAGTTGCCTCCTTTGCTATTATTTGTTTCATTATTACTTGTAGTACCGACATTACCTTTCTCACCACTAGTATCAATGTTTTTCTTTGAACATCCAACCATAGTACCCAATAATATAGTTGTGCAAAGCATTAATACCAGTGACTTTTTTAAAGTGTTTTTCTTCATAATAAACCTCCTCAATATTTTTGGCACAATTTTTTTGTAGTTTGTGCTACTTATATATACAGCAAAAACCGTGCCAATTTTATTTTTATATGATAATTTATAAAAACATTTATTCATTTATATTTTAAGTATTCTTTGATACTATAATTCTCCAAAATTCCCTATATTTCGTATTCTATAAATATAATTTTTAATATACTAATAAAATTATTATTTATTGTATAAACAGTTATATAAAAAAACGGCAAAATGTGCCTCATCATGCATTTTTTGCCGTTTTCTAGTTATGATATTATACTTATTAATTCATTTCATTTGTTATTATTTATAAACAACCCATATTCTTGTATTTTATTACGTAAACCCCTCTCACTAATTCCTAACTCATTAGCTGTTATTTTTTGTCTTCCACCATTTTTTTCAAGCCGTGATTTAATAACAATTCGTTCGATATCTTTTAGTGTAAGATTATCTAAATCCTGTCTATTATGTCCATCAATTGATAGTGAGTATGAATTATCTACTCCACTTCTAATCTGCATTGGTAAATCATTGACATCAATAATCTCTCCACTAGATATGACTGCTGCATATTCTAAAGCATTTTCTAATTCACGAATATTGCCAGGGTAATTATAGTTAAGCAATATTCTCTCTGCCTGTTTTGTAATTCCCTTAATATTTCTTCCATATTCTTTATTATGACGCTCTAATAAATTTCTACATATTAAAGGGATATCCTGTCTTCTTTCCACTAAAGACGGTAACTTAATCTCTATAATATTAAGTCTAAAATATAAATCCTGTCTAAATGTACCATTTCGCACCATTTCCTGCAGGTTTTTATTAGTTGCAGATATTATTCTAACGTCTATTTTTTTTACTGTATTACTGCCTATTGGCGAAAATTCTTTTTGTTGAAGTACACGTAAAAGTTTCCCTTGAAGAGCTAGTGGCATATCCCCTATCTCATCAAGAAACAAAGTTCCCTTATCAGCTAATTCAAATTTGCCTATTTTATCACTAACTGCTCCTGTAAAAGCCCCTTTTTTATGACCAAAGAATTCTTCTTCTAATAACCCCTCTGGAATCGCAGCACAATTTACCGCTATAAAACGTTCTTCACTTCGTTTTCCTGAAAACTGGATAGCTCTTGCAACTAGCTCCTTCCCAGTTCCACTTTCTCCATATATCATAACGCTAGCATCAGCATCTTTTACCTTATCAATTATTTTATATATTTCTTGCATAGGAGGACTTTTCCCTATCATATCTCCATATTCATATTTAGTTTTTAATTCATTACTAAGGTAGATAACCTTTTCATTCAATGTTCTAAATTCTAATGCTTGTTTCATATGTATTGATAATTCTTCAATATCTAAAGGTTTTGATAAGTACATAAAAGCACCATCTTTCATAGCATTAACTGATGTTCTTATACTTCCATATGCTGTCATCATAATGACAGCTATGTTATTATTTATTTCTTTTATTTTTCTTAAAACTTCAATTCCATCGTGTTCTCCTATAATTAAATCTAAAAGAACAAGCTGAAAGGATTGTTCTCTGATAAGTCTTAATGCTTCTTCAACATCTATAACAGCTTTCACATCATAATCATTTTCTAGCGCCAATGTAAGAGATGCACAAATAGCAGGTTCGTCATCAAGGATTAGTATTCTTGGTTTCATATAATTTCCTCCTTATGAAACTTTATATTGTTTAAACTTCATTGTTATTTGAGTATATTCATGTTGTTTACTATCAATCGTTAATATTCCATTATTCTCTTCTACATAGACTTTGAGTAGTGAAAGTCCAAGCCCAGTGCCAGTCGCCCTTGTTGTGTAAAATGGATCAGTACAACGTTTTAATTCTTTAGGAGTCATTCCAATCCCTTCATCCCTAACTGTTATAATCACATGATTTTCCTCCAACCACCCACATATTCTGAGAGTTAATTTACCATCCATTTTTTTATCAAATTCTTTGATTTTTCTTTCCATAGCCTCAATACTATTCATTAATATATTTATTATTATTTGTTTAATTTGATTTTTATTAGCCTCTATCATCATTCCGTCTAAAACATTAGTATCAAGTAATATTTTACCATTCTTAATTACAGTATGGGTTAAATACATACATTCATTAATTATTGATTTTACATCTACAGGTGTCATTTCTCTCATTGCTGGCTTGGCATAATTAATTAAAGATTCAATTAATTTATTTATCCGATCAACTTCACTTGGTACAAATTCTGCAAATGACTCTTGAAATTTCTTATTATCTCCTTTCGTGCTAATTAATGTTGCAAAAGTTCTTATGGACATAAGTGGATTCTTAATTTCATGGGCAATGCTAGCTATAATACGATTTAAAGCTTTATTTTTTTCTTTATCAAATAATTCTTGTTTTTCTTGCTCTTCTACTGTAACATCCTCAACTGTAAGTAATGCACCATTAACTTGTCCAGATTCTACTGTTTGATGAATATTACAACGATAACTTCTATTAATTCTTTGTTCAACATACATAGGAATTATTTTATTATTAAGACAATAATTATGAGTAAAGATATCATATTTTCTTTCTTTTAGGAGCTCACCAACAATATTTAGGGTAAGGATATCTTCACCTATTAAGTTATCGTTATTCACTAATATATTTGCATAACTATTAGCTAAAGTGATTTTATACTCTTCATTAAAAAGAATCATAGCAATTGGAGAATGTTCAATAATTAAATTTTTAAGTTGACTTTCAATTTGAATCTGTGTGATACGACGTTCTAATTCTATATTTGCATCTTGTATTTCTTTGGTCTTATCAGATACTTCCTTTTTTAACACCATTTTCATTTTTGACATAATAAAAGTATAAAATAGGATAAATACAGTAACAGCACACGAGCCAATTAATACATTTCTCATAATCAAACTAATATTCTTTGATTCTTCATCGACGGTCCAATGTCTGTATAAATTCTCGTACTCTGAGGTTGAATGCAGATTTGCTATACCGTCATTTAGATATCGCATTAACTCATTATCCCCTTTTTGTACAGCCATTGTATATTTTATAGTAGCAATATAATTACGAATAATTGTATAATCAGGCCATAGTTTTTCTTTCTCTAATTGATAGAGAATACTATTTTTAACAGCAACTATAGCATCAGTTTCACCACTAATCTGAGAATGAAATATTTCAATTTGATTACCCTTAGCAAAATATTGTGATGCCCTTAGTCCAGATAAATAAGAGTAATTAATAGTCCCGTATTCAAAAGATATGTAATACTGATTAATTAGGCCTTTTTTTAGGTCTTCCGCAAATTCATTCGAAGCCACCATACATAAAGTGGACGAAGATATTTCATCTGTAAATTGAGCATAATATTCTGAATTTTTATTCATAAGTGTACCAAGGACTATATCAACCTCTCCATTATTTAATGCTACCATGCATTCTATATTCGTATTCTTGGGTATGTATTCAATGACTAATCCTTTTTTACTAGCAATGGCTTCAAGTATGTCTATATGCATACCAACAATCTTACCGTTTTCATCAATAAACTGATACGGTGGTAAATTACAATTAAATGCTACTTTTAGATTCGTAGTCATCGCTTTGCCCGTTGAATCATAAAGAAGTAATAGACAAAACGCTATAATACCAAGGATGAATTTACAGATAATTGTCCTTCTTTGCCTCTTTTTTCTCATAAACTTCATTTCCACCGTTCATCTTATATTTTAAAAATTTATATACTGATACATTTTATATATTTGATTATATTCATCACTTATTTCGTTATATTAAATATAACATTTTTCAAAATCTTACATATAATTCAACAATATATCTATTACGTTCTAATTATACACTACTATTTTACACATTTTTACCAAAACTTCAATGTATTTCGACAAATTATGCAAAATAAATGAGCACGTAAAACATACGTGCTCATTTAGTAAACATTATTAATCTACCAACCCCATACTTAAGTTGTTCTTTTTGTCTTCTAATCAACTTAAGTCAACATTACGTTAACCTTTTTATACTCTTATCCACACCAGCATCTCCCCTGGATTACGATTGCCCCACATACAATATGGAATTGCTTTCACCTTAACTTCTTCTCTCTCGTTTGTATATTCTTTGTACAAATCTTCACTAATCGTATCTTTTTTTGTTCTCGTTCCATCCATTGTAATTGTCATGCCACCGGATAAAAGAGATTCATCATATTCAACTTTGAAGTTTGAATCAATATTTAATATAATATCTGGTAGGTTTCTTCCATTATCTACTTCTTCAAGGCAATATACAACTGGCCCTCTTTGAATAGCAACTTTACCTATATCAGCTCTAACATTAATATTCGCTTGCATGAAAGTAACTGGCATATCAAGAATCAATTCTATTACGCTACCATTGTGAAATACCTTGTTGATATATGCATATCCATCTTTCATAAGATTAGCAATTTCAACTGCCTCTCCATCTACCTTAAGTGACGCATTTTTACACCAGCTTGGAATACGTATTGCTAAATTAAATTTAGCTTCTTCTTCAAGTTCTAATTCAAATTTTATATTTCCATCCCATGGATAATTACCTATGGTTTCAATGCCAATATTTTGTCCAACTACTTCTACCTTCGATTTATTACTAATAAATTGATGTACATAAACGGTATCTTCACTTACTGTATATATATATTGTCCTAGAGAAGTAATTAGTCTTGCTAAATTTGGAGGGCAGCATGCACAACCAAACCATTTTCTTCTTTCTGCTTTTACATGTTCTTTGGTTGGATTCATTTTTGATGCATCTGGCCACACTTCTAATGGATTCACATAGAAGAAGTGTTTGCCATCTCTTGACATGGAACTGATAATAATATTGTATAATGCTTTCTCAATTACATCAGAGTAACAATGTTTGTTTTCAATTTGTAACATTCTCTGAGCAAAATAGATTAAACCAATGGAAGCGCATGTTTCAGCATAAACAGTATCATTTGGTAAGTCATAGTCAAAGGTAAATGCTTCACCTAATGAAGTGGAACCAATACCACCAGTAATATACATCTGCTTCGTTACAATGTTTTCCCATAGAGTTTGACAAGCCTTTAATAACTCATGATCCTTACATTCATTAGCAACTTCCGCCATACCTGTTAGCATATATACTAATCTTACTGCATGACCAACTGCCTCCTTTTGTTCTCTAACAGGCAGATGAGATTGCATATATTTACGTCTTTCATCTGGATGGCCATTCTTACTCATATTCCAGTAAGATATCTTTCCTCTATTCTCCCACTCTTTTACATAATAGTATGGTTCTGTTCCTCTTGCATCAATAAAATATTTGCTAAGGTTTAAATATTTTTCATTACCAGTGGCACGGTATAAACGTACTAATGCTAGTTCAATTTCTTGATGTCCATCATAGCCATGTAATTTCTCTGGCTCTGGTCCAAATACAGAATCAATATAATCTGCAAATTTACACACTATATCAAGTAAATTTCTTTTGCCTGTTGCTTCATAATAAGCCACCCCAGCTTCTATCATATGACCTGCTGTATATAATTCGTGACATTCTTCTAGATTGGTCCACCTCTTGTCTGTTCTTTCCTTAGAGAAATATGTATTTAAATATCCATCCTTATGCTGTGCTAATCCTACAAGTTCAATTGCATCATCTGCTAATTTCTCTAATCCTTCATTAGGAGTAGTTTGAAGACTATATGCTACTGCTTCTAACCATTTTGCTAAATCTGTATCTTGAAAGAAAAATCCGTAGAACTCACCTTCTTCTAGACCTGCCGCAATACGGAAATTCTTTATGCAATGGCTTTTATCTGCTTCTGGTATATTATCATTTAATACTTCCCATTGGTATGGAATTACTACATCTCTCACCAAGTTAATGTATGGTGTAAAAAATGCATCATCAATAGCTACGTCACTAATGGATAAAAGATTGGAACTTGTTAAATTTTCTCTCATATATCCTCCTTAAGCGTTTATTTTATAATATACATTCTAGCATTTATTAAATTGATTTTAAATATTATAAGGATTAAAATGGTGTGAAAAGGTTGTTTTAAGTTAACAGTTCTTTATTATATAGCATATATATATCATTCAATGTACTTACTCCTTGATTGCATACTTTTTAATTCTAAAAATATGGCATTGTATATTTTTGTACATTTTTAATCCAAAATATTAGATATCCAACTTATAAAAACCCACAACAC
>JAEWHU010000143.1 GCA_023387635.1 Bacillota bacterium | reverse complement strand
CTACTACACCTCTTGCTTTACCAATAATAACACCATCTTTACTTACAAAAGCTTTCGTATTATCACTACTAGCATAAGTTACACCTTTTGTTTTCGATATAATTTGAATGGTTTTCCCTTTTACAACAGTATCAGCAGATATAGTTGCCGATATGTTTTTTATATCGGTTGATACGTATTTTGTATCGGTTGATACGTTTTTCTTTTCAGCCATAGCCGTATTCTGATTTAATATATAAGATAGCGTAATAATAAGAAGACCCATCATTACTCTTAGTAACTTAGCTTTTTTATTCATTATAACACCCTTACCTTTTATTGTTTCGTAAAATTAATCAACTTTGTTAATAACAACTTATTAATCACCTATATATTCAATATAAATAATTTTATCTTTTTCATCTAATTCAAATATTAATTTAGTCTTTCCTTTGGTATAAGTATATATTCCAAATTCTCCAGTATTTTTACCATATTTTTTAATCATATCTTTTTTAGAGCTACCAATTTTTATACCTTCTAACGTTTTAACATCTTTACTTGTTAATGTAATACTACTAACATATTCTGCTCCACTTTTAGTTTTAGAATATGTTTTTAAAGTAAAATCATCGTATACATAGGTTCTATCATAACCGTTATATGCACAACTTTTTACTTTTGATTTATCATTTGCTGTACCAGCTTTTTTAATAAAATTTTTAGCTGCACTATGAATACTAATACTTTCCTTATTAAACTTAAATGAATAGCCCTTTGAAGCAGCTAATGCATCTGTACCAACTACTACACACCCTAATGCCAATAGCATTAGTAGACATACTGTTTTCTTGAATAAATTTTTAATGTTCAAAATATACCTCTCTTTCTGATTATGATTCGCAATTCATTACGAAATATTAATTGTGTCTTTTTATAGGTTTAATGAATCCCTATCTTCTTATTCTATATCCTCTTCATCATCAGATTCTATCATTTCATCTTCATCAATATTTTCAGGGTCTAACTCTTCTAGTTCGGCGTCTTCTTCAAACTCATCCTCTTCTTCAAACTCACTCTCATCATCATATTCCTCATCTTCGAATGGGTTCTCTCCGCCAAAACTTACCAAATAACCATATTCTTCAAGTTCGTCGTATTGAGCTTGTTCCATTGCATTATAAAATTCCACCTTTTCATTCCAAACCTTACTTAACTTCTCGTCATTACGATGATCAGGAAGACCATAAGATTCTTGTAAAACTTTACCTAAATGCATGGATAATTTTTCAGCACCTGATAGATTCATATGTAACCCTTCATCATAGGTATCTGTTGTATAATCAATGGATAACTCCTCCACTAATTCGAGGTAATTTATGTACTGCAAGTCGTTATCTTTTGCGTATGCATCGATTTGCTCTTCATATTCATCATACCATATTGGAGACAAACTTGGTGCCTTTACTAAAAGAAGTTCTATCCCTTCTTCTTTGCATAAAGCGGTTAATTTATTAAGATAAAGCCATGCATTGTCACCAAATTCATAGGATTCTGGAGGTGTATCTCCATAATCTTCTTCTGGTGCTGCTACATCTACTCTCATATAATAACCGTTATGTGTAATCTTTCTAGAATTAAAAAGGTATGTAAAATCACTTTTGGTAAGACTAGTAATACGACTATGATATCTCAGTAAAGGAAAAACATAATCAAGAAATTGTTCTTCTTCTGTCATTGAAGCTTTGATATTGTTTACTTTGGCCATAGACCATTTCATACCATCAATAGACATTCGGTTATACTCTTCTCTTTGTGGTTCATTATATTTCATTGATAGCACATTAAATACAACAACTTTAGGTTTTTCATATCTTATGGTATCTTCCAGTAGATAATAGGATTGCCAAATTAATTGTTGAGCACTACCTCTTATAAAACTGGTAATACCATAATCTTCCCATAAACGAATAGGGCTAAAATTTTCATATAATTCACAGTCACCTATAAAAACAACATCATTATTGGTAGTTTCCTCGTAATATTCTTTTATAAAAGATCCTTCTAATATTCCATCCATGTACTTAGGTGTAACTAATCGTTGGAATCCAACAAATAATAAGAGTACCACTAATATAAGCACCAGTTTACTAATTATTTTTTTCATTCATAACTCCTATCTACTAGTAAATCTATTTAGAACTGATTGTATATAAACTGTGATGCATCATAACCAATACCATATGCCCCAAGTAATAATACTGCAAAGAATAAACAAATATATATACCATAGCGAAGAAGAATTGGCTTATTTAATAACCAAAGTCTTACACTTTCTTTTCGTTGTAATAAGCTAACACTTATAAGTAAGCATATTCCTACTGCTACAATCATGTAATCTGCTACAGTTAATCCTAAATCCAATAATTCCTCTAGGGATAAATCTGATATTCTAAATTCAGTTATCATACTAAAAAACATACGAAATGCAGTTTTTACATCACGGTAACAATCAAATAAGCGTAAGGAACACATTAGTAAAAATGTTCTAACTATTTGAAAAAATGAATAACCTTTTGAATTAACTAGTCTTGGAAAACGATTGTGGAATTTTTCATAAAGTGGATTAAATTCTCCTGATATTAATATTACAATACCATTCATTAATCCCCACATAATAAAGTTCCAACTAGCACCATGCCAGATACCTGTTGTAAACCAAGTAATCATAGTTGCAATATAGATTGGTACTCTTTTTGCTACACCTTTTCCAAAGCGTTTTTTACAATAGGAAGTTATATTCTTTAAAGACTTACTAATACTTAATGGATAGAATATATAATCTTTAAACCATGTACCCATGGTAATATGCCATCTTCTCCAATATTCAGCAATATTCTTTGAGAAAAAGGGTCTGTTAAAGTTTTCTGCTAATTTAATACCAAATACTTGCGCTATACCAATCGTAATATCAATTCCACCAGTAAAGTCAGCATAGAGTTCTATACCATAAAACACCATTCCCACAAGAACAAATGCCCCTGAATAATAGTCGGGATCCGTAATTATTATATTTACAGCAATTAAGAGTCTATCTGCAATTACCATCTTTTTAAAATATCCCCATAGGATTCTTTCTAATCCTAGACGAATTTTTTCCCATTCAAAATCATGTTTTTCAAATAAGGAACTTGATAGTTCATTAAATCTACTTATCGGTCCTTGAATTAATTGTGGAAAGAAAGATACAAATAGAGCTAATTTAAAAAAGTTAGCTTCCGATTTTGTTTTCTCCCAGTAAACATCAATTAGATATCCCATCGTTTGAAAGGTATAAAAAGAAATTCCTAGTGGCAAGATAATATCTGCGTAATCCAATTCTTTTTCAATATGGAATAAAGAAAAAATTCCATTGATGTTATCAATAGCGAAATTAGTATATTTTAAAACAGCAAGTATACCAAAATTAAATATTAAGCATAAAAGCATCCATTTCTTTCTTCGTGACGTTAACGCTTTTTTATATGCCTTTCTTTCATCTCTCGATAGTTCTTCTTTGTTTAAGCTTAAGTATTTTTCTCCATCACTACTCAATTTGTCCATTTTTCTAGCAACGAGATAAGTTGTTACAGATGTTACTAATATAAATACGGGATAGATTGGTCCAGCGATAAAATAAAATATGTAACTTGCTGCTAGAAGTATAATCCATTGAAACTTTTTAGGACATATGTAATATAAGCAAAAACAAATTAATATAAAAAATATAAACTCATATGATGTAAATAACATGTTTATTCTTCCATTAATCTTTCTACCATAGCATACATGGATTTTACAGAATTAAAGTTCTCAGGTACAAAATCTTTTGCAGTAATTTCAATATCAAATGCATCACTAAGTTCAGATACTAATGTAACTAAATCAAAAGAATCTAATACCTTATTATCAACTAGTTTATCCTCACTCATAAAATC
>JAEWHU010000362.1 GCA_023387635.1 Bacillota bacterium | reverse complement strand
TTAACACAATTTAATAATATTAAAAAGTGAAAAAAGTCTAAAATAATATAATATCCATCTATTTATAAAAATGAAAGAATCCATGTAATAAAAAACACAGATTCTTTCATTTTTATTTGCTACTATTCTCATCATTTTTAATTGTTCATTTGCAATAAACTCATAATCAATCTTATTGCATCACTACGAGTTACTTTATCATTTGGTCTAAATGCTCCTTCATTATTAGCAGATATCAGATTAAGACCATTTACAATTGAAACAACTCCAACATTATCTGAAGATATTAAATCTTTATCAGTAAAGTTAATACTATAAATACCTTTGATATTAGTAATCTTCTCATAGCCCAATAAACCAATCACTGCTTTTGATAAGTCAATTCTTGATAAGGAACTATCTTTTGTTAAAACAGAATATTTATTCGTATTATAAAAACCTATTAATGATAAGAAATTACTTAATTCTTTTCCTTTGATTTCTTCATTAGGCAAGAATCTACCACCTTCAAAACCAATACCTATTTCTGCTAATAAACGAATATCACGTGCCATACTATGACCTTCAATATCACTATAGGTATATCTATTATTTACTTCTGAATATTCTTTTCCGTCATAGTTTAATCTTACACCTGTAAATGGAGAGATTAAGCTTGGATTCATACTATTATTATAAACTAAACGTGCTTCATGATTAACAGTATATCCATTGTCGTTATATGTGTGATTGGAATTTAGCTCATATATTAGTCCAAAGTTTAATCCACTCATATAATAATCAAAAGCTTTATTTGCAGTAATAATATTCTTAGGTGATTCAAAAGTAACATTATCATTCCAATTATAGTTAAAGGAAGTAACTTTTCCTGTAATGCTATCAACGCTACCATAGATTCCATTATAACTATATAGTACCCCTTCATTCACACGACTATAATTATAACTATATCCGGTTGGAGCCTCAGTTCCATCTTTATAAGTAATTACAGAATTATTATTGTTATCCGTAAATTGTGATTTATTAAACTTATCTGCAATTTGCTCTTTCACAAAACTTTCAAATTGTTTTTTTCCTTCTTCAATACTATATTTTATCTTTAAAGCAGCAATTTCTTTTGGCGTCATACTATTGTAATCTTTCACTGATGAATAGAATGATATAATTTGACCGGTTTGTGCATCTACTACTGCATTCGTGGTCGCTCTATAATTGTCATCTTTTGTGTAATCAACTTCTCTTGGATCTGTAAAGGTAACATACCATGCATATTTTGTAGTCTTTGATGATTCATTACTATATAATTTTGATAAATTAGCAGTGATTGCTTTCGAACTATTATCAATATATAATTTATTATTGTTCTGAACTTTCTTTATTGCATCTTCTTTACTAATAATGCCTTTTATTTCCTCGATTTTTGCTATTTCTTCTTTCGTTAACGAATCCTGTTTATCAGCTTCAGCCATTCCAGCTTCTTCATTAGCAGTATCAGTAGTAGCACTATTACCATAGTTCCAAGTTGACTTGGTAGTATATGCTTTACCTGTTTTAGCATCTACTGTAATATAATTTATATTTGGTTGATATGCTAAGAACGCTTTGATTTTTATATTATCTGAAGAATCTGTATCATAAACATTTAGATAAGTTAATTCCATTTTTAAGTTTTTACTTATAATATCTTTCGCTTCTTCTCTCGTGATTTTTTCTTTATTAGATGGTATCACTAGATCATATAAATAACTTGAACTATAGGATACCACTTTACCAGTATTATAATTAACGCCTACTTGCACTGCATTATCAGACATAGACATTCCATTTTCTACTCTATTAAAGGTATAAACATATCTGCCCCTATAAGTATTATAATCACTACCATTAACTAATACTAATTTATCAGCTATATCTGGTGCAATCTTCTTTATAAATTTAGTAGCCGTATTTTCTAATTCATCTTTCAAATATTTTGGAGCTACATTCCTATCTTTTTCAACATAATAATCATATTCCATAATATTACCATGGCCATCAACTTGTATTCTTATGCTACTTGTATAATCCTCGTTTTGCCAATTCAAATTCCAGCTTGGACCAGCATTATAATTATCTGAGTTATAATAGGAATTAAAAATGGACAATTCCTTTGGGATTGTAATTTTAGATTTTACTATTTTCAATACTTCTTCCAGGTTTAATGCCATGGCCTCTTCCTTCTTTACAGCAGTTACTGTTACTTCACCCTCTGCTTTATTATCAATGGGCGCCATTGCATTCGTCTGAACACTAGATATAACCATACCACATATTAAAGCAATCGATAATATTTTCTTCCTAAACATTTTACTACCTCCTTATATTGGAATCTTACTTCTATAAAACTTAGACGATTAATTTTAGAAAAAAGTTCCATTAAAAATAAATATAGTAACTTATTTTGTATTTATTTTTCTAAAATATTCACCATATATTAAGTTTTAATTTGTGAACGAACACACATTATACAAATTATACCAAATATAAATACTTGTCTTATTTTAGTTTTTGTCATATTATATTATTTAATATATAAAAAAGGAGATACAGTTTTGAACAAAAGAATTTCTACTCTAAAGAGAGTACTTCCACTAACAATCCCTATAATGACTGGATACCTTATACTTGGTATAGCACTTGGCATCCTTATGAGTAGTAAAGGTTATTCTATTTTTTGGATTATATTTTCTAGTACATTTATTTATGCAGGAGCCATGCAGTTCATGACTATTTCCCTGCTATCCTCTGGATTTCACCCAATGTATGCTTTTTTCATCACAATAATGGTAAATGCAAGATTTATTTTTTATGGTATTTCTATGTTGACTAAATATAGCCATACTGGCAAATACAAACCTTATCTAATCTTTGGTTTAACCGATGAAACCTTTTCTTTATTATGTACCACAGAACCTAATAAGGATGAAGATAAAGGTGAATTTATGTTTTACATAACCTTTTTAAATCAAATCTATTGGATCATTGGTTCTATTTTAGGTTATATAATAAATTCACTTTTTAGTTTTAATACCATGGGTATAGACTTTGTATTAACAGCTCTATTTGTTGTAATATTCATTGATAAATGGAAAGAAGCAAAGATAAAGACTCCAGTTATTCTAGGCCTTTTGGCAGCTATTATATCTAGGTTAGTATTTGGTCCTGTTAATTTTATAGTACCAACCATGATTATTATACTTGTACTTGTAACACTTATGAAAGATAAAAAAGAATGGAGGGATTTATAGATGCCCTTAAATAGCAAAGAAACTTTAATCATTATGGTGGTTGTCGCAATAGCCACCGTCTTAACAAGAGCATTGCCTTTTATTTTATTTCCTGAAAATAAAGAAACACCTAAATATGTTTTATACTTAGGCAAAGTACTTCCACTAACAATCGTTGGTATGCTAGTCGTATATTGTTTAAAAGATGTATCCATACTATCTGGAACACATGGAATTCCTGAGATGGTAGCAATTATTGCAATTGTTATTTTACACCTTTGGAAAGAAAATACCTTACTTAGTATAGGGGCAGGAACATTACTATACATGTTAATTCTTCAAATATTTGTACATTAATAATTACTTTTCTATAGGAATTGATTTTTAATTTTATTACCTTTACTAGAATGCCTATAATTAGAAAGCTAATAATAAATTAGCTTATGCTTTTAAATATTGTTTTTACAAATAGAAAATACCTTTCCTTAATTACTACCCCTTTAAGGAAAGGTATTTTTATTTAATCTAACTCATGTATGAATAAACCACTTCTTAATTTTGGTTCAAACCAGGTTGATTTTGGAGGCATTAATTTATTCGCATCGGATACTGCAAATAATTCATTAATGCTTGTTGGATACATTGAGAACGCTATCTTCATATCACTATTTGCCCTTTTTTCAAGTTCACTAAGTCCCCTAATTCCTCCAATAAAATCAATCCTCTTATCTATTCTAGGATCGCCTATCCCAAGGATTGGAGCTAGTAGATAATTCTGTAATATAGATACATCAAGACTATCCACAGGATCAAAGCTATTCCTATACTCATCTTTTATTTGAATCTGATACCATTTCCCTTCTAAGTACATACCAAACAGACCTTTTTTATCAGGCTGATAGCAATCCTCGCCTAACTCCTTTACAATGAATTTCGATTCAATTTTATTTAAAAATTCAATGCTTGAAAGTCCATTTAAGTCTTTTACTACTCTATTGTATGGCATAATCATTAACTCATTTTCTGGAAATAGAACAGATAAAAAGTAATTAAATTCTTCCTCACCAGTATAATTACTCTTTTCTTTTCTTCGTAATTCTCCTACCTTAACAGCAGAGGCGGCCCTATGGTGTCCATCTGCAATATAAATATGATTTATTTCTAAGAAAGCATTTTGTATTACTTCTATTTTAGATTTTACACTAATCTTCCAAACATTATGTTCTACTAAATCTTCTGAACTAAAATGATATAATGGTTCTTCCTTTTTCACTTCTTTTACAAGGCTAGAAATTGTCTCGTGAGAAGTATATGCCAAAAATATAGGTCCTGTTTGGGCATTACATATATCTACATGTTTTATTCTATCTACTTCTTTATCCGCTCTTGTATTTTCATGTTTTTTTATAACATTATTATTATAGTCATCAATAGAGGCACAAGCAACTAAGCCTGTTTGACTTCTTCCCTCCATAATTAGTTCATAGAGGTAATAACATTCCTCTTCATCTTTTATAAAATATCCTTTTGATAAAAAATCACCTAAGGTTTCTTTGGCTTTTAAATATACTCTTTCATCATAGGTATCTACTGAATTATCAAAAAATGTTTCAGCTCTATCGATAGAAAGAAAGGACAATGGTTCTCTGATTACTTCCGCTTTAGCTTCTTCACGATTATAAACGTCATATGGTAATGCTGCTATTTTTGCTGCAATCTCACCATTTGGTCTTATGCAAGAAAAGGGCTTTACTTTGGCCATTAAGGTTCCTCCTAAATTTCTATGTTACTAAATTGCACACAATACTAAATTGCCCCCACTTATTTTAGTGGGGGTAATTTGTGCAATATGGTTGATTTGTTCAATTTGGGTTATTTGTTCAATATCGGTTATTTATTAATTTGGTCAATTTGACCTTTAACACTCAAGTTCTAAATAATTCTCACTTTAAGAACACCATCAACATCTTTTAATTTTGAAGCGATTTCGTTATCTACTGTTTTTTCAATATCAATTACAGTATAAGCAAAATCACCTTTACTCTTATTAACCAAATTCATTATGTTTGTATTTTCAGCTGAGAAAACACTGGTAAATTGAGTAAGCATGTTAGGAATATTTCTGTGATTAATAGCAATACGTTTTCCTTTTTCACATATCCCTGCATCGCAGTCAGGATAGTTTACTGAATTCTTAATATTACCATACTCTAAATACTCTTTTACTTGTCTTACTGCCATAACAGCACAATTATCTTCTGATTCTTCTGTAGATGCTCCAAGATGAGGTATGGCTATTACACCACTCATATTAGCTGTTTTATTATTTGGGAAATCTGTAACATACTTTGCTACTTTTCCACTATTAAGTGCTTCTTCCATATCATTATCATCTACTAAAAGATCTCTTGAGAAGTTTAGAATTACAACGGAATCCTTCATTGTAGCGATGGTATCTTTATTAATCATCTTCTTTGTATCATCAACTAGTGGTACATGAACAGTTATGTAATCGCATTCTTTATATATTTCTTCTTTAGATTTCACTGAAATAATATCTCTAGATAAATTCCATGCATGTTCTACTGAAATATATGGATCATATCCGTATACTTCCATTCCGAGACGTTTTGCCGCATTAGCAACTAACACACCAATGGCACCTAGTCCAATAACTCCAAGCTTTTTACCTTCAATTTCTTTACCAGCAAATTTAGATTTTCCTTTTTCAACTAATTTACTTACATTCTCATCATCTTTTATAGTTGATATCCAATTAACTCCACCAATAATATCACGGGAAGCTAATAATAAACCAGCAATTACAAGCTCTTTTACACCATTTGCATTAGCACCAGGAGTATTGAATACAACAATACCTTGTTCTGCACATTTATCAAGTGGAATATTATTAACGCCTGCCCCTGCTCTTGCAATGGCTTTTAGATTATCTCCTAATTCTAATTCATGCATAGATGCACTTCTTACAAGTACAGCGTCTGCAAGGGATATTTCATTCTCTTTTTCGTATTTATCTGTAAATAGATTAAGCCCAATTCCTGCAATTGGATTAAGTTGGTGATAACGATACATGGGTAATTTCCTCCTTTATACTAAATTTTCTTTCTCAAATTTCTTCATGAATTCAACTAGCTTAGTTACCCCTTCAATTGGCATAGCGTTATAGATACTTGCTCTCATTCCGCCAACGCTTCTATGACCTTTTAAGTTTTCAAAACCAGCAGCTTTCGCTTCTTTTATAAATTTAGCATCGATAGCATCATCTCCAGTGATAAAAGGTACATTCATTAAAGAACGGTCTTCTTTCACAACGGTTCCTCTAAATAATTTACTCTCATCTAAGAAGTCATAAAGCACTGCTGCTTTTTTCTCATTCATTTCTTTCATAGTTTCTAGGCCACCTAGCTTTTTAATCCATTTAAATACTTTACCACATATGTATATTCCATATGCTGGAGGAGTATTATACAAGGATTCATTGTCATTATGTATCTTATATTTCATCATGGTTGGAGTACCAGGAAGGGTATCTTCTGTTATTAAATCTTCCCTAATAATAACAATTACTACACCAGCTGGACCTATGTTTTTTTGCACTCCGCCATAGACTAATCCATATTTACTAACATCCATAGGTTCTGATAAAAAACAAGAAGAAACATCAGAAACTAAATCTTTACCTTTTGTATTTGGTAACTCTTTAAATTTAGTACCATATATCGTATTGTTTTCGCATATATATACATAGTCAGCATCTTCACTTATGTTCAGATTTGAACAATCAGGTATGTATGAGAAAGTTTTATCTGCAGATGATGCAATAGCATTTGCTTTTCCATAAATCTTTGCTTCTTCATAAGCTTTTTTTGCCCATTGACCAGTAATAATAAAATCAGCAACTTTATTTTTCATAAGATTCATAGGAATCATAGAGAATTGTAAAGATGCTCCACCTTGTAAAAACAGAACTTTATAATTGTCTGGTATATTCATTAAGTCTCTTAAATCTTGTTCTGCATCTTTTATTATTCCTTCATACGCTTTCGAACGATGGCTCATCTCCATTACAGACATTCCAGTTCCTTTGTAATCAAGCATTTCTGCTGCAGCTTCATTTAATACTTCCTCTGGTAAAACAGCAGGGCCTGCTGAAAAATTATACACTCTTCCCATTTTTATCCTCCTTATGATCAATAATACAATAACTTCCCTATTGCATAAAATGGTTTTGCTTATTAAATTAGCAAAACCATTTTACACGATAGCACTTTAATCAAGTACATTATAAAACTTAGTTAAAAATTAGTCAATATATTTATTTTTCCTTTTCTAAATCTTCTTCCGTAAATACTTCTTGAATAGCAGCTCCTGGTGCAACCATAGGCCAAACCATTTCATCACTTGCTATCATACATTCAATTACTACTGGCTCATTTAAACTAATTGCTTCTTTTAGAACACTTTCCACTTCGTCTATTTCTGTGATTCTATAAGCTTTTGCTCCTAGGGCATTTGCTAGTTTTACAAAGTCAACTTTATCATGAATCGTAGTTTGGGAATATCTCTGACCATAGAATAAGGATTGCCATTGTCTTACCATACCAAGCACTTGATTATTAAGTATAATCTGCACAATAGGCACTTCATATCTGGTTGCAGTAGCAATTTCATTCATGTTCATACGAAAACATCCATCACCTGCTATATTTACAACTGTTTTGTCAGGCACTGCTACTTTTGCTCCAATGGCCGCCCCAAGTCCATAACCCATGGTACCAAGACCGCCTGAAGTTAAATATGTTCTAGGTTTTTTATAGTTAAAAAATTGAGCTGCCCACATTTGATGTTGACCAACTTCTGTTACTACAATTGCATCACCTTTTGTAACTTCATAAAGCTTTTCAATTACATAAGGTCCTGTTAAAATATCTTTTCTGTACTTTAACGGAAACTCTACTTTCATATCTTGAATAGTTTTATTCCATTCTTTGTGTTCTAAATTAGGCAACTTTTTATTTAAAACCTTAAGTACTTCATTCACATCTCCGATAATACTATGGTGTACTGGAACATTTTTATTAATCTCTGCTGGATCAACGTCAATTTGAATGATTTTAGCGTTCTTAGCAAATTTAGTTGCATTTCCTGTAACACGGTCGCTAAATCTTGAGCCAATGGCTATTAATAAATCACATTCCGTAACACCTAAATTAGCAGTTTTTGTTCCATGCATTCCAAGCATACCAATATATAAATCATCTTCACCATTAAATGCACCTTTACCCATTAATGTATCTGTAACTGGAGCATCTACCTTTTTAACAAATTCATGTAACGCATCATTAGCATCTGATATTACAGCACCACCACCAACAAAAATCATAGGTTTAGTTGACTCTTTTATCATTTCTATTGCTTTATCTACATCACATTCTTTTATCGTATCATTATTCTTCTTTATTTCTTCTGGTTCTTTCCTTATGTAATCAGCTTTTAATGCAGTAACGTCTTTTGCAATATCTACTAATACAGGCCCTGGTCTTCCTGTTTGTGCAATTTTAAATGCTCTTCTTATGGTGTCCGCTAATTTTGTTATATCTTTTACTATAAAATTGTATTTTGTTACAGGCATAGTAATACCTGCAATATCTACTTCTTGAAAACTATCTTTACCTAAAAGGTCTACCGCAACGTTACCTGTAATTGCTACTAATGGTACAGAATCCATATATGCTGTTGCAATACCAGTTACTAGATTAGTTGCACCAGGACCACTTGTTGCAAGGCACACTCCTACTTTACCAGTCGCGCGTGCATATCCATCTGCTGCATGTGCTGCGCCTTGTTCATGTGAAGTAAGTATATGTCTTATTTCATCTTGATGTCTATATAACTCATCGTAAATGTTTAATACTGCTCCACCAGGATAGCCAAATATTGTGTCAACACCTTGTTCTTTTAAACATTCTACTAAGATCTGAGAGCCTGTTAAATTCATATCCTACACCCCTTTCTCATCATTGTGGAACTTCTAATATAGCACCTTTACTACTAGAAGAAACCATAGCTGTATATCTAGCAAGATACCCTGTAGTAACTTGTGGTTTTCTAGGTTTCCATTTTTCTCTTCTTATCTTTAACTCTTCCTCTGATATAACGAAATTAAGAGTATTGGCATTAATGTCAATTTGTATAATATCACCTTCTTCAACTAATGCGATATTACCACCCACAGCAGCTTCAGGACACACATGGCCAATAGCTGCACCTCTTGAAGCACCAGAAAATCTACCGTCTGTGATGAGTGCTACACTTGAACCAAGTCCCATACCCACAATGGCAGAAGTAGGATTTAGCATTTCTCTCATACCTGGGCCACCTTTTGGTCCTTCGTATCTTATAACAACAACATCACCATGCGTGATTTTTCCACTTTTAATAGCTGCCACTGCATCTTCTTCACAGTCAAATACTCTAGCAGGTCCTTCGTGCTTCATCATCTCTGGAACAACTGCTGAACGTTTCACGACACATGAGTCAAGTGCTAGATTTCCTTTTAATACAGCTATTCCGCCTGTTTCACTATATGGATTATCAATTGGTCTTATGACATCATAATTGCGATTAATACAATTTTTTATATTTTCTTTTACTGTTTTACCAGTACAAGTTATTTCATCCGTATATAATAAGTTCTTTTTATCTAATTCATTCATAACCGCATAAACTCCACCAGCTTCGTTTAAATCTTCTATGTAAATATGGCCTGCTGGTGCTAAGTGGCATAAATTCGGTGTTCTACTACTAATCTCATTTGCAATATCAACATTTAATGAGATACCTGCTTCATGTGCAATTGCAGGAAGGTGTAACATACTATTTGTAGATCAACCAAGTGCCATATCAACGGTTAGCGCATTTAAAAATGCTTTTTCTGTCATGATATCTCTTGGTCTTATATTTTTCTCAAATAGTTCCATAATTTTCATACCTGCATGTTTTGCTAACTTAATTCTTTCAGAATATACCGCTGGAATTGTTCCATTCCCTTTTAGTCCCATTCCTAGAACTTCAGTAAGACAATTCATACTATTAGCTGTATACATTCCAGAACAAGACCCTGCTGTAGGACAAGTTTTACATGTATATTCTTCTAATTCCTCTTCTGATAAGTTACCTGCACTATGTGTACCTACGGCTTCAAACATACTAGATAAACTAGTTTTTTCACCATCAATACGGCCTGCGAGCATTGGACCACCACTAACAAATATAGTAGGGATATTTAATCTTGCTGCTGCCATTAATAACCCTGGAACGTTCTTATCACAATTAGGTATCATAACTAACGCATCAAAAGCATG
>JAEWHU010000310.1 GCA_023387635.1 Bacillota bacterium | reverse complement strand
GTCCTGTGAAGATATTAAACTTACTACTACGATAGAGGTAGCAGGGGATTTAAAAAGCTTTCTTCCATACTCAGAAAAAGTTTTAGAGTGCTACCTAGATTTGACCAACTTTAGAGTAAGTAATGAGCTATTTGCAGAAATGTCAGGGATAATAATTCCGCCACTTGCCCCAATGTTACCATTTACATTAGAAACTAGGTTTGATGATTTTAAATATACGTTTATTGGAAAGATACTCCACTCTTCTGTGCTTAGTGTGGCAAACCGTCAGTTGAAGAAGGCAAGAAAGATGCCAGAGGGAGCTGCCAAAGACAATGCAGTAAAAGGGGCATATTTTTTGAGACGTATTCTTGAAAGCAATTCAGTACTTACCATGTCCATGTCAGCGGGTAAAAATTTACCTTATCACTTTGCAGAAGGGTTCATTGAATTAGGCAATGGACATATCTTAAAGGGACTTAAGAAATTTGCAAAGGGGTATCAGGTTCCACCTTTACCTAAGAATATGAAATTACCCGGAAGAAAAGAGTAAAAGAGCGAGGAGAAGGATATTTATGAAGGTGATTACATTAAATGCAACGTCAAAGAAACTATATAATAGTAAGATTACCTCTGCCAATGTAACGAATAAGGAAAAATGGCTAGGATACCTTATTGGACCATGTGGAGCAATGTTATTCAATGCAGTGCTTGCTACTTATCTGAATGTGTTTTATACCGATGTCCTCAAGTTAACAACCCTATGGGGTGGTATGTTTTTGGTAATATTCCCTATTATATCAAAATTAATAGATGCGGTAACCAATGTTATTATGGGATATATCATAGATCGAACTAGGTCAAAGCAGGGAAAAGCAAGACCTTGGATATTGTTGTCTACTCCTTTTATGTGTGTAGCAGGGATATTACTATTTGTTGTACCAAGTCAAAATCAGTTGCTACAGGTGATTTGGGTGATGCTTTCCTATAACTTATACTACTCCTTCGCATTTACCATCTATAATATGAGTCATAGCTTGATGGTACCACTTTCTACGCGTAACACATTACAGCGTGGGGGATTGTCTGTTTTTAATCAGATTTCTAATATCATGATGAGTGGAATATTAGTAGCCTTAGTATTTCCAATGGTTATTATGCCGATGATTGGCATTGATAAAAATCTTTGGATTCTTGTGATGGGAATTATAGCGGGTCTGATGCTTCCTCTAACTTTACTAGAGTATTATTTTACAAAGGAACGTGTAACTGAAGAGACACTAGATGGTGTTACCCCTGTTTTAGAAGTATCATTTCAGGAACAGTTAAAAGCGGTATTTACAGATAAGTATATGCTACTAATTTTAGGATACTTTTTTATCTATTTTACTGGTATGAGTATTAAGAATCTAGGACTTGTATATTACTGTAATTATGTATTAGTCACCTATAATGACGGTATTACACAGATGTTAATCTCAGTAATTGGTGGAATCCCTATGGGAATTGGTATATTTGCCGTTTGGCCACTTGCTAAGAAGTTTGGAAAGCGAAATATAACACTGGCAGGATTTTTATTGTATTCCTTAGGAAGCCTAATCTGCTGGATGGTGCCAGGAGATATGACAATTGTTTTAATCGGTCAATTTATTAAAAATATTGGTGGTTTGCCATCTGCCTATGTATTTATGGCACTTTTTGCAGATACCTTAGACCATATGGAGTGGAAAAAAGGTTTTAGATGTGATGGATTGGCTATGTCTATGTATAATATAATTGCAGTAGCCGTAGTTGGAATATGTACTGGAATATTTAATGCGCTTCTTTCAGCAGCTGGATATGTTGCACCATATATAAATGAGGCGGGTAAATTAATCGCAATACAAAACCAAGGGGTAAAAGATGTTATCACATTTAGTTTTGTAGGGTTAGAAGTAATTACAGGAATTATTCTTGCTGTAATTTTGATATTTCTTAACATTGAAAAATCAATAGATAAAAAACAACAAGAGATTCGTGCACGCCAAAAAGCAGATTGTGAAGCCAGAGGTGAAGTATGGATTAACCCAGAAGAAAGAGCAATAGAAGAACAAAAGAGCATGGAGCTTGCTAAAGAAAGAAGAAGAGTTAAAAATAAATAGGGGGTAATCATGTTAAGGATAGAAGAAGTAAAAATTGAAAATCTTAGGATGGATTGTATCACTGACAACGAACAACCTTCCATCGCATTTGCCTTAAGTAGTGATAAGAATGAAACAGAGTTAGCACATGCAACTATAAAAGTAGGAGAATATAGCTGGCAGACAAGTAGTGAAATATATAATCCATACCTTGGTCCAAAACTAGAGCCATTTACCAGTTATGAGGTAGAGATAGAAGCAGTTGATAATTATGGAAACATAGCGACAGCTGAAACAAGATTTTCTACAGGAAGATTACATACGCCATGGAGTGGAAAGTGGATTACAGATGCTTCCTATTGTTTTAAAGAAGGCTCCCCTGTACCCATGACTTTTCGTAAACAGTTCCAGATAGTAAAAAGAATTAAAAGAGCATGGATTCATTCTACAGCACTTGGAATATATGAATTAGTGCTAAATGGAGAAAAAGTCGGAAAGGATTACTTCTCACCAGGGTTTAGTTCGTATCAGAACCAATTACAGTATCAGACTTATGATGTGACAAAAAGCTTATTGTCTAAAAATGAGTTGATTGCAGTAGTTGGAGGTGGATGGGCGGCGGGTTCATTCACCTACAGAAGAAAAAACAAAGTATATGAAGAACGTCAGTCTTTCCTAATGGAGTTACATGTAGAATATGAGGATGGAAAGAAAGAAATATTGGGTACCGATGATTCTTGGCAAGTTACTTTATCTGGAAACTATCAGATGGCAGAATGGTATGACGGTGAAACTTATGATGCTATGGTTAATCTTAATGATGTAGTATGGAAGGAAGCTAATATCATAAAACCACAATGTCAACCTAAGATTATGGCACAGTACGGTGAATCTGTAAGGGCACAAGAGATATTAACCCCAATTACAGCTACAATAAGAGATGATGGAGAAATTATCTATGATTTTGGTCAGAACTTTGCAGGAGTAATAGAAGCAATATTAAAAGGAAAATCAGGACAAAAAATAGTGTTTCGCCATGCGGAGGTTTTGGTGAATGGAGAGTTATTTGTAAAATCTTTACGAACGGCCAAAGCAACAGCAACATACTACTGCGTCACAGGCGAACAAACCTATTCACCACGCCTTACTTACATGGGATTTCGATATGTTGGAGTGAGTGGAATATCCGCTGATGATATTGAACTAAAAGGGGTTGTTCTACATTCGGATTTTAAAGAAACAGGAAGTTTTACTTGCTCTGATGAGCGTCTAAATCAACTCAATAGTAATATACGTTGGGGTGGAAAATCTAATTTTGTAGATGTTCCTACGGATTGCCCGCAAAGAGATGAAAGAGAGGGATGGACGGGAGATGCAGCAGTATTCGCCTCCACAGCTTGTTATAATTTTGATTTAAGTAGATTTTATGGGAAATGGCTACTTGATATGAAAGCAGAGCAAGGAAGGGGCGGTGGAATTCCTATGGTAATTCCTCGTTCCGGAAGTTCATGGCCTGTCATGGCTACCTCTTGTTGGGGAGATAGTTGCGTACTTGTTCCTTGGGCAGAATATTTGGCACGTGGTGATTCTGGGTTATTAAAACGTCAATATCCTGTAATGAAAAAATTCTTAAAAGCAGCAAAATGGTGGTCTGCCTTTCTCTCCATAACACCAAAGAGCAGATATGTATGGAAATATCCATTTCACTTTGGGGATTGGTGTGCTCCAAATGAGAATGTCAAACAATGGATGGCAAAAGGAAAGTGGGTAAGCACAGCATACTTTGCTAATTCCTGCGAGATTGTAGCTAAGATCGCAAGGATTCTTGGTGAGAAAGAAGATGTTGTATACTACACCAAGTTAAAAAGTAAGATTATAGATGCTTACCGTAAGGCTTTTACAGATGGAAATGGTAAATTAAAGAAGGAGTTTCAGACAGCTTACGTACTTCCTCTGCATTTTGGAATGACTGAAGGAGAGGAAACAAAAGCTATGGCAGACAATCTTGCAAGGCTAGTGAAAGAGGCTGGGAATAAGTTAACAACAGGATTTACCGGAACCCCTTATCTTCTTTTTGCATTATCTGATCATGGTTATCAAGAGGTAGCATATAAGTTATTGT
>JAEWHU010000151.1 GCA_023387635.1 Bacillota bacterium | reverse complement strand
GAATGGAATGCATTTAAGCCAGGTGTTGTAATGGGATGTGTTGGTCTCGTAGTACTTCTGGTAATGGTGTTAGTATGGAGAAAAATGGAGGATAAAGAGCCGATAAAACTCTCAGGAAAAACGATTGGTGCCACATTAATTGGGATTATTGGTGCTTTGTTTTTAGGTGTTGGCATGTCCTTGACTATGGTCTGGAGTCAGATGATTATAGGAATCATCATTGGTATTGTAGGAATTGTTGTATTACTATGTCTCATACCTTTTGTTAAAGGAATAAAGTAATATTGTATAGTGTAATAAAATATTTTATAAGGAAACTTAACATCCGTATTAATATTACCCAAGCAATTGAAATATAATATATGTCACAAATAGAAACAAGGGATAAATGCAGAAAGGAGCGTACATATGTGATAGGAAAAGTTGCTATTGAGATAGTAATTTTAGTAGTTGTTATTCCAATTGCTTGTATAGTAGATAAAAAATAAGAGAAAGAGTTTGAGGTAGGAATTATATCTTGCAGGTGGAACTATTTCAACACATTGTGGGCCAGGAGCATTTGGAATTGGAGGATTTACTATAGAATAATAAAACTGAATAATGTAACTTTGAGGCAGTATTTATATAATTACATATAGATACTGCCTCTTTTAACTAGGACTTATAGATTTAAGGATAATTTTACATTTTAACTTTGATTGATAAGTAGAACCTGCCCGATATTTATAACATCACTAGTTAAGTTATTTAGAGCCTTAATTGCTTCAACGGTAGTATTAAACCTTTTGGCGATTAACCACAGCGTATCACCTGCGCGAACAGTGTAAGGAAAGCTAGGTGCTGTAGTATCTGTACCAGGAATCTTAAGAACCTGACCCACATAAATTACATCACTTGTCAAGTTGTTTAGAGCCTTAATTGCATCAACAGTGGTATTAAACCTTTTAGCAATTAACCATAGTGAATCGCCAGGCTGTACCACATACTCAAATGTTTCTGGTTCAGGACCAGTGCCCGGAGTATTTTCTATGATACCCCAATATATATCATAAAGAGCATCCCATGTGGCCGGACCTACAATACCATCCGCAGTCAGTCCCATCATCTCCTGAAAGGCTATTACTGCTTGATAGGTTTGGTTGTCAAATCTACCATTTTGCGTAAAGCTGGGAATCGTTGGATAATATTCACTGATGAAGTTTAGAATATATTGTAAAGTAATCACATCGATTCCGCTTGAACCCCTTCTTAGAGTTGTGCTAGGTGGAACCGTTCCAATGCCTAGAGCACCCCCCTCGCTGTCCAGTCCTGCTAGCTTTGTAACAGCAGTATAAATACTAGAAATTTTATTCCAAGTCGCTTTTCCAACGATGCCGTCGGCAGTCAGATTAAATATACTTTGGAACTTCTTAACTGCTGCTTGTGTACTGCTACCAAACACTCCAGGCTCATCCGTTATAAGGGGAATTGCAGGATAATTTTGCCTTATCCTATTCAAATAGGTCTGAATGGTCTCTACGTCTAGTCCTGTACTGCCAAGTCGCAGTGCTGTACCAGGATATGATACAATAATGTCGGTAATGATATTAGTTTCTGCTATTACAATATCATCTGGATAGTAATAGCGGAGTATCTGTAATGCCGTCATACCCTGATTTGCTAAAGTTACAGTACCCCATTGAGACAACCCAGGGCATGTAGCAGTGGTACCATTACAAAAAGACGTAAAGTATGGTGCAATATGTCCTTCCCTGCGAACGTATTGGTTAAAGATCTCATCTACAATTTTATTAATGGAATCATAAATAGTTCGCCCGTATACAAAATATTGATCATAAGCTGTACTGTTAGTAATATCAAAATTATATCCCCGACTACGATACCATTCTGTAAAAACTCTATTCAAAGCAAAAGTGATAATGGCATAAATATTTGCTCTAAGAGACTCTTCTGGCCAAGTAGGATAGATTTCACTACTGGCAACATTTTTAACATAATCGGGAAAAGACACTTGTACATTGGATGCAGAAGATGTAGGAGTACCAAGATGTACAGTAATCGGATTTGGAATGATGACTTGGCGTAATATAATAGGTTCTACAAGAGGCCCTATCTGATTCCTAGGTTCTGTCATTTCTACGGCATGTTTCCCAATGACAATCTCATACCAGTTTGGAGTTCTTTGTCTTTCTTGCATGGGGATTAATGCTACAGGCTGTATTGCATTTTCGCCATCAAAAATTTGCACCCCTCTTATACTTAAACTGTTAAATCCTTCTGCCTCCACTTCTATATTATAGGAAGAATATGGCGTGCCTTTGTAGTTAGGATCTAGGGACAAATTCCTGTCTACAGTATCTAAGGAGACTTGCTTAGTATCACCGCTCAAGTCTGTAATTAAATCATAGAGGACTTTACCATCATTGTCACTAATTCTTACCCTTGCACCGCTTAAAGGTACCGCATCATTGGCTGTACGTACTTGAATAATTAAATTACCTGATCCCATTCTTAATGCTTCCTCCTATCATCACGCCCAATTTGAATGACCCAGGCGGTTAATGATTTATATATTTTATACTTTATATTATTCATCTTTTGACAAAGATATGAGCCAAATGTCTTATTGTTAAAGCGAGTTGACATTAATTTTTTTATGGAATTTTTAGGGGGAGTTGCTCGGAGGTATTCATCAAGAAAGAAATGATATTGCTACATTAATCCCATTGCTAAATCTATATGATTTTGTTATAGATAGTATAATATATATATATTTTACTTATCCAAAATAAAATGTTAGACTTGTTAAAGAAAAGGAGAGATACGTATGAAAAAAAACAAGCTATGGAAACTTTTTATTTCAACTTTTACCCTAAGTGCATTCACATTTGGTGGTGGTTTTGTTATTGTTTCCCTCTATAAGAAAAAATTTGTTGAAGAACTAAACTGGTTAGAAGAAGATGAAATGCTTGATATTACTGCAATTGCGCAATCGAGTCCAGGGCCAATTCCGGTCAATGCAAGTGTTATATTAGGATATCGAATGTGCGGTATACTAGGAAGTTTAGTTGCTTTATTAGGTACAATTATTCCACCTTTTGTTATAATATCATTGATTTCAATATTTTATAACGAATTTAAGAACAACCAAGTAATTGCAATTGCATTACAAGTAATGCGTGCAGGAGTAGCGGCAGTAATATTAGATGTTGTTTTTAATCTAGGGAAAAATGTAGTAAAGACAAAGAATATTCTTTACATTATTGTTATGGTAGCTGCTTTTATAGCGACCTATCTATTTAATGTTGGTGCAATGTATATAATATTTACTTGCCTAGCAATAGGACTAATTACAGTATATTTGAATTATAGAAAGGAGAAAAAGGATGGAACTTCTGTGGACTCTATTCGTTAGTTTTCTTCAAGTAGGTTTATTTAGCGTTGGTGGTGGCTATGCAGCAATACCACTTATTCAAGAACAAGTGGTAAATAATCATCAGCTATTAACTATGGCTGAATTTACTGATTTAATTACAATTGCTGAGATGACTCCTGGACCAATTTCAATTAATTCAGCTACTTTTGTTGGGCAAAGAGTTTATGGTACATTAGGAGCATTGATATGTACTCTTGGGTGTATTCTTCCTTCATTTATTATATGTTTAACTCTTGCTTACTTTTATTATAAATACAAGAACTTTTCAGGCGTGCAAACCGTACTTGGAGCACTTAGACCAGCCGTTGTAGCCTTAATTGCTAGTGCTGGTGTTTCAATTCTAGTCCTTGCATTATTTAATTCTGATTTGAGTAATATTGTACTTAGTGAATTTAGATGGTTGGAGTTTGGTTTATTTATAGGTGGCTTTATAATTTTAAGAAAATATAAAGCCAATGCAGTAACTATTATTTTAGGCACAGGGGTCGTAGGAACTGTTCTACAACTTATCTTGAATGCAATCTAAAATTTGAGATATCACCAGATCTTCATCATGACTTTTATTATATATAAATCGTATTGAACGAGGACAGCTATAATCAGCAAAGTTTATTTGTTTTAAACTTTGCTTTTTTATTGCTTCTTTGGCAGCAATTTTAGAAATAATAGCAAATCCATAATTATTCTCTACAGCTTGTATAATGGTTTCTAAATTTGTTGCTCTAAATACGATATGTGGATGAATATTCCTTTCATTCATGTCATTTTCAAATTGGTTTCTACGATGACTTCCATCTTCTCTTGATATGAAAGGTAATTGTTCTAAATCGGATAATTTATTAATATCTGATATTCTTTTTATATCATTATCAAAGGTATAGTCATTACTAATAATAGCGATTAATTCATCTTTCAAAATTTCAATTTGAACTATATTTTTCGAATAAACATTACCTTCAACGATAGCAATATCAATTCTATTCTTAAGTAATAAATTTTCAATTTCTTCAGTATTGTTAATCACAACTTCAAATTCCACATTTTCCATTATGGATTTCATATTTTTAAGATATCCATGTAAGAGGTATTGTCCAACGGTAACACTACTACCAATACGAATTGTCTTGTTTTGGCTAAACATTGCTTCATTCATGTCTTTAAAATCAGCTATTACTCTACGTGCATATTTTTCTAATTTTATCCCTTCAGAGGTTAAATAGAGTTTTCTTGAAACACGATTAAATAATTTTATTGAATAATAATTCTCAAGTTCTTTAATCATGAGGGAAATATTTGGTTGTGTAGTGAAAAGTTTATTAGCTGCAGCAGACATTGTTTCATTATCAATAACAGCTAAAAAAGCTTCTAACAATTTGATATTCATCGTTTTACCTCCATAAGTTTTTCTAAATGAAGCTATGTAAATAGTAATTATCACTTAGACATCTCAATATTCTCAGAAATTATCAAAGAATTTTCCAAACTAGAATTCACACGTTCATTAATAGGACGGTAGGAACTTTTATCTTGCTCAGTTTCAAAACACTTTTCTGAGTATTTGCATTCCTTTAAGTATTTGCACTCCTTTATGTGTTTGCATTCCACTGAGTGTTTACACTCATCGGAGTAACACTCTAAAGAGTAACACTCTAAAGAGTAACATTCTAAAGAATGGTGATATTCATCAATTGCCTTGGCGTAATTATTTATGGTTTTATCCATAATTTGCATACTTTCTTCTAAGTCATGAATTTGCTTTAACAGCTTTTCTTTATGAGAATAAAAGATCTGACAACGTTCTTCTAACGTTGATTTACCCTTCATATATAAATTAATATAATTCTTAATTTCTTTTAGAGGCATATTAGAGTCCTTTAGGCAGCAAATGCTACGTATCAATTTTAAATCTTTTTCTTCAAAGTATCGATTATCATGTTCATCTCTTTTTATAAAAGGAAATAATCCTTCGGAATCATAATATCGTAAAGTATGGATTGGTAAATGAAACATTTTAGAAATCTCGCCAATGGAGTAATTCAATTTAAACACCTCGTTTCGTAATAATATTATACTCAATGATTTATATTTAATATAAAATAAATCTTGGAAGATATTTCTACCCTAAAGTCTACTTTAGGTATAGGTGTTTTGTCAATATAGACGAAAAAAATATTTAATATTGACCTCAAGTCTACTTTAGGGAGTATGATAGATAGTATAATGCATCACGGATTAAGTGATTCATCTTGGAATAATAAAAATGAAATGATTTAGAATGAATTAGTAGATTGGAGAAGTACATATGAAACAATTATTAAAAAGAAAAGATGTAAGATTGGAAGACACTTGGGCAGTTGAAGATTTATATCAAACAGAAGATTTATGGCTAAAAGCTTATCAAAAAGTAGAAGAAGATATTGAAATACTAAAAAAGTACAATAATCATCTTGGTGAAACTGCAAAACAATTATTAGAATTTCTTGATTTGAATAATGAACTTGGGATTAGGTTTTCTAGAGTATTTAGTTATGCTAAGAGAATTGTAGATGTTGATACTACCAATTCTCATTCACAAGATATTTCTGGTAGAGTATCTCTATTAGCTGCTAAATTATCAGAGGCATTAGCCTTTGCAACACCTGAGATAATACAATTATCTGAGAATACATTAACAAAATTCTATGAAGAAGAATATGAGTTATTAAAATACAAGCGCTTCATAAACGAAATTCGTAGAATGAGAAGTCATACTCTTACTACTGAATTAGAAATGCTTTTAGCTTCTTCCGCATCAATGGGTGAAACAGCCAATAAAGCCTATACTATGTTTAAAAATGCGGATTTGGAATATCCATATATTACGGACGAGAATGGAGAACAGCTTCAAGTAACACAAGGAAGATTTATTACTTTACTTAACAACAAGGATGAAAGGATTAGAAGAGATACTTTTAAAGCTTTTTATCACAATTTAGAGAAATATAAAAATACATTTGCATCCCTTTATGAAGGCAATGTAAATACAAGAATATTTGCTGCAAAAGCAAGAAAATATAACTCAACTCTAGAAGCAGCTGTAGATGCAAACAATGTTCCAATTAAGGTTTATCATAACCTAATTGATTCTGTACATAAGAATATGCATTATATGCACAAATACGTTAGTCTACGTAAGAAATTATTAAATGTAGATGAGCTTCATATGTATGACGTTTATATGCCTATCGTACAAGATGCAGATGTGACCATACCATTTGATGAGGCTAAAAATACAGTCTACGAAGCAATGGCTCCACTAGGTAAAGAGTACCAAGCAGTATTAAAAGAGGCTTTTACCAGTCGTTGGATTGATGTTTATGAGAATGAAGGAAAGGTAAGTGGAGCTTATAATTCTGGTAATTATGAAACACATCCATTTGTTCTAATGAATTATCAAGGAACATTAGACAATGAATTTACATTAGCACATGAAATGGGTCATGCAATGCATTCTTATTTATCTTGTAAAAATCAATTATTTGTGGATAGTGGTTATAAGATCTTTGTAGCAGAAGTAGCTTCCACTTGTAATGAAGCTCTGTTAATGGAATATCTATTAGAAAGAACAACAGACAAGCACCAAAGGGCATATTTAATTAATTATTTCTTAGAGCAGTTTCGTACAACTTTATTTAGGCAGACTATGTTTGCAGAATTCGAGATGAAAACACATGCCATGGCGGAAGCAGGAGAACCATTAACGGCTGAAAAACTAAGTAATCTCTATTATGATTTGAATGTTCAGTATTTTGGTAAAGATATTATAGTTGATGATGAAATTGCCATTGAATGGGCAAGAATTCCTCATTTTTATATGAATTTCTATGTATATCAATATGCTACAAGTTTTGCAGCTTCCATTTCTTTATATAAGAAAATATTAAATGGCGGCAAAGAAGAAGTAGATAACTATCTAAAATTCTTAAGTAGTGGATGTATGAAATCACCAGTTGAGCTTCTTAAAGATGCTGGGGTGGATATGACAACTGGGGAACCAATTGATAGTGCATTACAAGTCTTTGGGGAATTAATCGATGAATTAGATAAACTCTTATCTTAGAAAGAGGATTGCATCTTTATAATTTTACCAATAAGATAAAATACTTCTGCAAATGCATAAAGGGGCATTAATAAAATGGAACAGATAAAATATAAGTTATGGACAAAAAATTTCTCTATTATTACGGTAGGAACATTAATTTCAATGATGGGAAATGCCATAAGTAATTTTGCAATAAGTTTGGTAGTCTTATCACAAACCAATTCTACCTTACTATTTTCATTATACAATATACTTACCACTATACCTAAAATTTTTGTGCCTATGTTGGTAGGTCCATATGTGGATCGAACTTCTAGGAAGAAGCTTATAGTAAATATTGATTTAATATATGGTTTTATATTCTCCTTGTTAACAATAATTGTTTATTTGGAAATCTATAATTTTGGACTCTTATTACTATTTGGTGTTATTCTTGGAGTTCTTGATAGTGTATATCAAGTAGCATACCAAAGTTTTTACCCAGAGCTCATATCGGAGGGTAATTTTTCAAAAGCATATTCTATTAGCTCTTTAATTTATCCAATTGCTAATACAATTATGGTTCCAATTGCTGGTTTTGCATATGAATATGTTGGTGTTACTCCTTTATTCTTGTTTAATGCTGTTACCTTTTTTATTACACAAGGAATCGAGAGAATGATTGATTTTCCGGAAACACATCTACTAAGTATGGAACAAAAGAACGATGTTTCTAAGGTTGATAAAAAAGAAGTATTTAAGAAAGATTTTATGGAGGGGGTAAAATATCTTAAAAGTGAGAGAGGACTAAGTAGTATCACTGGGTATTTTTTTGTGTCTATGATGCTTATGGGAGTTAGTGGAACCTTGTTACTTCCATATTTCAAATCTAGTCCCAACCTTGATGTTTCACAATATTCGGTATTAATGGCTTGTAACACAGCAGGTAGAATGATTGGGGGAGCTCTTCATTACAAATTTAAGTACCCAACACATTTAAAGTTTAGGATAGCGTTAATCGTATATTGTACCATATCAACCATTGATGGAGCTTTATTATTCATGGGTTATCCAGCAATGCTTACTTGTTACCTATTCTATGGTATGTTAAGTGTGACTTCCTACAATATAAGAACCTCTGGTACGCAAAGTTATGTGGATAGTGTAAAGAGGGGAAGATTTAATGGATTATTTATGATGATTACAACAGCAGGACAGATGATTGGGCAATTAGTAGCCGGTATAATGGGTGAATTTATATATATACCATATATTTTAGTTGGTTTTAATATATTTAATTTTCTAGCAGCACTACTTATTATGCTTCGTAACAAAAAACAGGTTAGTGTTATCTATAATCAGCAATTGTAGATAATTTTAACTATTTGTATTACATATAATTTAAGTGACGAAATAGAGACAGCCCCTCACTAACGAAACGGTTAGCAGGGGTTGTTTCCAACTATGCGTATACCACATAATCTAATCACTAGTATTGCATGCCTGTATGGATGTAAATTTTCCAAATGTTTCACTCTTATCTATGAACGGCTATACTAATTTTGATCATAAAATCGTTGGTATTTTGAACCGTCAATTTATCCAGTAAGTATTCTTCATAGGCATCACCGCATATAGTTAGTCCTTGCCCTTTTATCTTCCTTAATAAGGGCTCATAGGCATCGGTTGGTGATGCATAGG
>JAEWHU010000093.1 GCA_023387635.1 Bacillota bacterium | reverse complement strand
CTACGGTACCATCCGACCCAAGCCCCCATATTTTACATGTTTTTCTATCCTTTGGTTCCATTGATACTTTAGCACCTAGTTTTAAGGATGTTTTTGTTACATCATCAACAATGCCAATTGTAAAATGATTTTTGGGATTATCATTCTTTAAATTATCAAATACTGTAATAATATCACGAGGTGCAGTATCTTTTGATCCAAGACCATAACGTCCACCAACAATGGTTGGTTTATTAGGTATGTCAGCATAACTACTACATACGTCAAGGTAAAGTGGTTCGCCTAAAGAGCCTGGCTCCTTTGTTCTATCAAGAACTGCAATTTTCTTAACTGTTTTAGGTATACTGTCCATAAAATGCTTTAAGGAGAATGGACGATATAGATGAACTTTAACTAAACCATATTTTTCACCTTGTGCATTTAAATAATCTATGGTTTCTTCTATGGTTTCTGTAACTGAACCCATGGCTATGATAATATATTCCGCATCTTTATGACCGTAATAATCAAATAAACCATACTTTCTACCAGTAAGTTTCGCTGTTTTATCTAAATATTCGTCTATAATTGGAACTATATCATCATAAAATTTATTACTTGCTTCTCTTGTCTGAAAATAAATATCAGGATTCTGAGCAGTACCCCTTGTTACAGGATTATTTGGAGATAATGCTCTTTCTCTAAATTCCTTTAATGACTGCTTGCAAATTAGATTTTCATAATCACTATATTCCAAAGCTTCTACCTTTTGAATTTCATGAGAAGTTCTAAAACCATCAAAAAAATGTACGAATGGTAGACGTCCTTTTAATGCAGCTAAATGGGCAACGGGAGCTAAATCCATTACTTCTTGAACAGAACCAGAAGCTAATAAAACGCATCCTGTTTGCCTTGCCGCCATAACGTCTTGATGATCACCAAAAATACTTAGAGCTTGAGCTGCTAATGCTCTAGCGCTAACATGAAATACACCTGGTAATAATTCACCAGATACTTTATACATATTTGGTATCATTAATAATAACCCTTGTGATGCAGTAAAGGTTGTCGTTAAAGCTCCTGCTTGTAGTGAACCATGAAATGCACCAGCTGCACCACCTTCTGATTGCATTTCTATTACGCTTACTTCTTGACCAAACATATTCTTCTTCCCTTTTGCCGCCCAATCATCAACTACCTCTGCCATAGTTGAAGATGGTGTAATAGGGTAAATAGCAGCAACATCAGTAAAAGCATATGCTGCATAGGCAGCTGCTGTGTTACCATCAACTGTCATTAGAACTTTTGCCATAATGTGTCCTCCAAATTTTGATAATGAGTGCTTGCATTCATTATCAGAACGCAAACCTCAGTGTGAAAGTGTTTTTCTTTCACACTTTTTCTCTGCTTCTATAATTTAATTTTTATAATTTACTACCATTATCCACCCAATTTTTTGCTTTTTCTACTTCATACTCACCTGGCATACTAACATTACTAGTTTTTAGGGTACTTTCCTCGTTTGCCCAAGCTGCAGTACCTTCATTATTCGTAGATTTAACTTTATCAAGTCTCTTATTATTCATTCCATTAAGTGTATTATCGATTCGCTTTTCCATTATAAAATCTCCTTCTAATTTTAATCTTTGCTACAAGTAATCCTTTTCGTAAACAATGAAATTTTCCTATTCAATATTCACTAAAACAGATATAGTTATTCATAAAATCTCCAAAATTGAATTATTTATACTAAATCATCCATATTTATGTAAAAAAACAGGAAAATTATTACCGATTTTATATTAATCAGTAGTAATTTTCCTGTATATCAAAAGATTCTAAATTTTTTATTAGAATCGTAAAGATTATAATTAGAAAGATATGTATATTATAATTTTTTATTTATTTTATCTAGCAAATTACAATTGTAAATTACATCAATATCCTTTACATTCATTGGCTTACTAAATAAATACCCTTGAATATAATCACAATCACCTAAGAGTAATTTTTCGTACTGTCTTCTCTCTTCGATACCTTCAGCTGTGATTTCTAGCTTAAGACTATGTACAAGCCCAATGAGACCATTCATTACTTTAATATCATCAAGGCCTAGGAATTTCTCACAAAGAGATTTATCAAGTTTTATTTTGTTTACAGGTATATAGGTTAAATAATTAAGGGATGAAAAACCTGTACCAAAATCGTCTAATGCAATTTTTACTCCAATATCTTTAAGACTTTCTAGGAAGGATAACGTATCATCTGACTTTTCCAGTAAGATACTTTCTGTTATCTCAATTTCTAGGTACTTAGGACTTACATTATAGTAAGATAAACATTCTTCTATGAATGAAACATACCCGGTATCCGTTATTTGCTTGCTAGAGAAGTTAATTGCTATAGGTATTGCCTTCTTTCCTTCTTTTCTCCAAGTATCAAGCTGTAATATTGCTTGTTTAGTCACCCACCTGCCTATCTCTTTAATCATTCCTGTGTCTTCAGCAACATCAATAAATTCAGAAGGTGAAATAGAATGATTCTTTAAACGAAGTAATGCTTCAAAGCCAGCAATTTCACCAGTTTTAACATTTACTTGTGGTTGATATACTAATAAAAATCCATCCTCTTTTAACGCTTGTCTTAGAATGTTTTCTATTTTAGCTCTTTGTATCATCTCGTCTAACATATTATTATGATAGAACATATAATTATTTCGACCAGATTTTTTCACATTATACATTGCTGTATCTACATTCATTAGTAATTGGTCGACTTCATTACTATCTGTAGGGTAACAACTAATACCTACACTAAATTTTATATATCGTTCACTATAATCAATAACAATAGGATCATCAAACATATGCATAATCATCTCCACATGTTTTTCTATCTCCTGAATGTTTTCATGATCCTTAAGCATTAATAAAAATTCATCACCTCCAAAGCGAAATACTTGATACTTTTTAAGAGGTATATTAGTTAATCGATTAGATATTTCAACTAGCAATTTGTCACCATAGATATGTCCAAGTGTGTCATTTACTCCCTTGAAATTATCGATATCTAGTAATAACACGGCTCCTTTTTTTCCACTTTCTATTTCTACACTTAAGCTTTTAATAAAACTTAATCTATTTGGTAAATTAGTCAAATAATCGTGCTCTGCTAGATGTTCAATGTACTCTTCTTGTTCTTTCATTTTGGTAATATCAAGTAATATACCATGTATTACATTGTAATTACCATATGTATCTTTAACACCTTTCCCCCTTATGATAATCCATCTTTTCATATTCTTCATATCATAAATAGGCACCTGAATGTTAATTTCTTTTATTAATCCTTTATTATATTTGGTAAATTCGTGGATTAACGTATCTTTCGATTCCTCTGTAAAAATCATTTGAAACAGATTATAAATATGCTCTTCTTCTTGTATTTCAGTGTTAATATCAACAATAAAATTTTTAGATATTTTAATATTTTTACTCAGTATGTCATACTCCCATACTGCACTATTTGTACTTTCTATTGCGATAGCATATTTCTGATTCAATAAATTTATATTATCCGAATGTTCTGCTATAGTATCATATTGTGCTCGCAATTCTTCTTCAGAGGCTGTAAGTTCTTCAAATATTTGAGTTAATTCTTCATGACTTTCTTGTAAATCTTTTTGCATCTTTCTTCTCTTTACATTATCAATAAAAAAATAGCATAATAGAAATACTAAGAAAGCTAAAATAGCAAGTGTTTTATGTACGACTTCTTTGTTAGCCTCATAAAAGGTTATCTCTTTATTAAGTAAGATAGAGTCTTTTGGAATTAATTTTTCATCAATATTATACTCTTTGATTAATTGATAATCGAAAGTATAGAAATTAGGACTTTTATCAATCATTGGAATGTTCTCAATAGGGGTACCTGAAAATACATCAACTAACATCTTTGCAGCGATTTTACCAGATTCATAATAAGATATCATTTTACCACCTAAAATCCCATCACCTATTCCTCCAATTTCAGAACGAAATATGGGTAAATTAGTACTCTTCTTTAAGATGTTAATTGCTTCTGGTATTGTAATGTTAGTGCCTGTCTTATCGGTATACATACTAAAATATAGTATAATTGTATCATCTTTTATCTCACTTACTAACTCTGAAACTTCATCAAAAGTATATTCAGATACGTTTATTTCAGAAAAAATAAGTTCTGGAAATTGTTCTTGGTATGAATAAAACTGTTCTTTATTTCCCTTACCCGTTAACGTACTATCCACAATTGCAACAATTTTTTTTGCATCCTTTATAAGTTTTATACCTAATTCAATATTCTCTTTCATTGAGGTTTCTTCAACTACACCTGTTATGTTGGTATGTTCAGACGCTTCTTTTGCTCTTTCTAAATCATTAACCCCAAGAAAAGTTATTGGCAGCCCATGAAACAACTCATCTTTATAGTCTATAACAAACTGCAAGGCATTATCATCACCTACTATAACGCCGTCATATGCCTCCTCATGATTTAATTTGTATTTTAATAAATCATGAAACATTGTAATATATTCCTTAGAGTCAAAGCGTTTTGTATCCATATATTCTGTATCAATCTCTA
>JAEWHU010000060.1 GCA_023387635.1 Bacillota bacterium | reverse complement strand
ACCTGTAGCTTTTGCTTTTAAAATCATTGCAAAATCTAGTCCACCTTTTGATAAATTACCATCTATCATAATTCCATGGTCTGATAAGGATAATGCATTCTCATAGAATCTTTCTCTTGTAATCAATGCGTTAAAATTTATACTTCCTTTTTCTGACCCTTTTATATGTATTACTAACACATTTTCTGGTGCTGATATAAAAACTTCTCGGGTATAATGTATCTCATCCCCATCAAATTCATTGGTATATATAGCAGTATCTAAACAAAGACTTCTTATATAATTACTAATGTGATTTATTCCACTAAATTCTAAAAATAGATTTCCTAGTGATTGATAAGGATGCTGACTGTGTGGTGTACCAGACAAGGCATACTTCATAAGTTTTTCTGCTTCACTAATTCTACCACTCAGTAATAACTCCCTGATCTTTGGCATGTTTTTAAGAGCATCTGGATTATTTCTATCTCTTGGCCCACCATACCACATACTATCCTCATTCAGTTGAATCTGTTCATTTGTTACTCCTCCAAATACCATAGCCCCTAATTTACCATTACCTAAAGGAAGTGCTTCTTCCCATGCTTTTGCTGGATGTTCATACCATAATCTACCCATATTCTCCTCCATTCTGTAAAAGTGAATCGAGCTTCAATTCACTTTAACCCCTTATTTTATTATATATTTTCTTAATTAGGAATACTTTCACAAAATCTGTAACGTTTCGGTTTATGTCCTTTTTATCATATATCTGTCCTTTTATCAAGATAAATGTATTATTTTTAATTCATTGTCTCCTTAAATAAGTAAGGGCTATTGCTAATCAACTCATCCGTTAAATTAGCAATAGCCTTCACATTAAAATAATCAATATTGTAATTACCAAACTATTTTATTTTACAAAACTAATTTGTAATATTCTCTTGCTGTAATTGAATATACAACTGCATACACAATCGCAAATATAAACATGGTTATTACTGTACATATTCCAAATAAACTGACATTAGTAAGATTTAATAATGCAAGTAATCTTGTTATTACAGGAAATGCAAACGCAATATGAATGATAGCTGTAAGTAATGGTAAGAAAAATACTGTTAATACTTGACTATGAATGGTCTTTCTCACTTCCTCCTTACTAAGTCCAACTTTTTGCATTATTTGATAACGTTCTTTATCATCATAACCTTCTGATATTTGCTTATAATATATAATTAATATTGTTGCCATCATAAATAAGGTTCCAAGAAAAATTCCTAAGAAAAATAATCCACCATAGATTGCGAGGAATGATTCTTTAGATTCTACAGACGATTCTATATAAGTACTTGTTGGTAATTTATCCATATCACTTTTAAAATCATTATAGATGTTTAATACTACTTCATCCTTTTCTTCTAAATTAAAGCCATAAAAACTGGATATAGATTCGATGTTTGAATTCTCCTTATTATATGCTGCCACTAACTCTTCTAAAACATCATAGTCTTTTACCACTACATAAAAAGAATTGAGGGATATCATATTCTCAATAGTTTCTGTTATCTTACTATCAGCCTTCCCTTTAATCTCAAATGTTTGATTAAGGATTGTAAAGGTATTAGCTATATAGTCACTTGGGGTATACATTAATATCTCATTCGCTTTTAGTGAATTATTCGCTTTTAGTGAATTATTTGCACCAACCATGGAATTATAATCAGAGAGAGTCACGAATGTTATATAACTAAAATTATATGTGGTGTAATTTGCTTCTATTTCCTCTTGCTTTGTATTAAAACTATTACCCTCCAAAGTTGCTATGGTGTCAAAATACATATAATTTATACTATCTGTCCCGATTACATTATGCTTCTCTAACATTTCATTTATTCTATCATTTATTGTAGTATGACTTTCTTTCGTAGATTCTATGGTCGTAATTATAAGTTCTCTTGGGTACCTCTTAGCTATTATATCTTCCATTCCAACATATAGTGAAACCGTAGTTGATAACATAACCAAAACCATAGTAGATAGAATGCATATATTAGCAAGGCCAACTGCATTTTGTTTCATTCGATAAATCATACCTGATACAGATATAAAATGTTTTGTTTTATAGTAATAGGATTTATTTTTACGAAGCATTTTTAATAATGCAATACTGCCAGCTGTAAATAAACAATAGGTTCCAATGATAACTAAGATAACTGCGATAAAGAATACATTTAATGCCTCAATTGGATTCATAGTAGTTATAGAAATATAATAACCACTACCAAGGCTTAAAACTCCAATAAGAACAAGTAACCACTTGGTTTTTGGCTCTTTTTCACCAAGACTTCCACCCTTTAATAATTCAATGGGATTGGCTAAATGAATTTGCCTTATATTATTTAATAAGGTAAAGAGAAAAATTCCTCCAAATAAGATGAAACTTATTACTATGCCATTTATTGATATGAAAAATCCCATTTGTACTTGGAATCTTAATAATTTTAATAAGACTAAAAACATAATTTTACTAAGTGCTATTCCTCCAAGTATTCCAACTACAAAACTAATAATTGAAACATATATGGTTTCATATAACATAATAATGGATAAGTGTTTTTTCTCCATACCAAGAATATTAAACAATCCAAACTCTTTTTTACGTCTTTTAATTAAAAAACTATTGGTATAAGTAAGAAATATTACTGCAAAT
>JAEWHU010000053.1 GCA_023387635.1 Bacillota bacterium | reverse complement strand
GTGTATGAAGGGGAAGCCACAGTAGAAGGTGTTAAAGGAATTCTAATTCATAATATAGAGGAAGCCTACGACGTTCAAAAAGAGGGAGGAGTTCCTATTATTATTGATGAAGAGGCCATAATTAAAGATAGGTATCAACCTGATGTTATAGTGGATGCAATTATTGCTAAGAAAAATCTTGGAACAACCATAGAGGATGCTCCTCTTGTAGTTGGGGTTGGCCCAGGTTTTGTTGCAGGAAAAGATTGCCATGTAGTCATTGAAACGAAAAGAGGACATTATCTTGGTAAAGTAATTGAATCTGGAAGTGCAATCCCAAATACAGGTGTTCCAGGTGATATTGGAGGATTTACAATACAGAGAATTATACGTGCAACTTGCGATGGGGATTTTGAGCCAATTAGTGAAATAGGGGAGTCCGTCAAAGAAGGCCAAATCGTAGCGCTATCTGGAGGACAACCTGTGTATGCTAAGATGTCAGGTACAGTAAGAGGTATGCTACAATCTGGTGTTAAAGTTGTAGAAGGAATGAAATGTGGAGATATTGACCCAAGATGTGAAATTGACCACTGTTATACCATATCGGACAAAGCAAGGTCTATTGGTGGTGGTGTGTTAGAAGCAGTAGTTCGTTATGAACATGATAATATTAAAAATAGAAAGAGGATATAACAATGAGTAAATTAATTGATGCAGTAGGTAAGGCCTGTCCAATACCGGTTATTATGACTAAAAAAGAGATTGACAATGGGGAAGAAAGTATTATTATTAAAGTAGACAATAAAATTGCTGTCGAAAATTTAAAAAAATTAGCCACAAATACAAATTTTTCAGTTGAAGTAAAAGCTGATAATAATATCTTTTTTGTAGCATTATCAAAAGAATGTGAAGAATGTAACAAGATGTTGAATGAATTAGTAATTGAAAATACAGCTCCAAAATCAGATTATGTAGTATTCATAGGTAAAGAATATATTGGCGAAGGTAATGAGGAATTAGGAAAGAATCTTATGAGAATGTTTTTCTATACTCTTACTGAATCCAAAGAAATTCCAACACATATTCTACTTATGAATGGAGGTGTGAAATTAGCTACTTTAGATAATCAGACGGTAGAACACCTTAAAGTTTTAGTAGATAAGGGTGTTGATGTTCTCGTATGTGGAGCCTGCCTTAATTTTTATGATATCGCAGATGAACTTAAAGTTGGTAGTGTAAGTAATATGTATGATATTGTTACGAGGATGCAATTGGCTGAGAAAGTGTTATCTTTTTAACATGAAAAAAGTTGGAATTGTACTTTTAGCAGCAGGCAATAGTAGAAGATATCATGGAATAAAATTACTTGATTATATTCAAGGGAAAAAGATGTATATGCACATTCTTGAGAATGCTGCCACTATACATTCTAATGTTAAGATTATGGTAACTCAATATGAGGAAATCAAGGAAAATGCATTGGAACATGGATATGAAGTAGTAATGAATAATGAACCTGAGCTAGGTATTTCACACTCCATTCATCTTGGTTTAGAAAAAGCTCTAGAGATAGAACCAGATTTAGATGCAGTACTTTTTAGTGTATGTGATCAACCCTATCTTACACTTGGTACCATAAGACATTTGCTTAACTTGTATGAACATTCAGACAAATCCTTGGCAAGCGTATCATATGAAGGAGTATTAGGGAATCCATGTATTATTGGTAAGAAATATTTCAAAGAATTGTTTGAATTAGAAGGGGATGTTGGTGGTAAAAAAATTATCATGAAACATTTAGAGGATTTATTATCAATTCCCATCGAAGATGAAAAGGAACTAATCGATATTGATGTAAGAGATGATACAGGATTAATTGATATTGATGTAAGAGAAGATTAGGAGGTAGAAGGTGAAAACTAGTGGATTGATTGTTGCTGCAGGAATGTCATCAAGAATGAATACATTTAAACCAATGCTTAAAATTGGATCCATTTCAATGGTACATCGCATTATATCTACCTTACAACAAGCAGGTGTATACCCAATTGTATTAATTACAGGAAACCAAGGGGAATTATTAGAGAAACATGTTGCATCAAAAAATGTTATCTGTTTAAGAAATGAAGATTATGAAAATACGGAGATGTTTGACTCTGCAAAAATCGGTTTTGATTATCTAAAAGATAAATGTGATCAAATCATATTTACAACGGTGGACATTCCTTTGTATACCAAGAATACAGTAGGTAAATTAATAAACTCAGATGGTAAATTAGTTATACCTACGTATAAGAATAAAACAGGCCATCCTATTTTAATCAATAATTCTATTATCCCTGATATATTAAAGTATAAGGGGAGTGAAGGTTTAAAGGGGGCTTGTAGGGAAGTAAATTGCCCAAAGGTATTAGTTGAAGTTGATGATAGAGGAATTCTATTTGATGCAGATACTAGAGAGGACTATGAGGAATTATTAAAATGGCATAATAGCCAGATTCTTCATCCAAAGATGCAATTGACTTTAGTGAAAGAACAGCCATTCTTTGATGAGAGGGCTGCATTGTTATTAAAATTGATTAATTATACTAATTCAGTAAGATATGCCTGTCAGCAATTAAACATATCTTATAGTAAAGCCTGGAATATAATAAACCTTATGGAAAATCAATTAGGCTACGCCGTAGTGAATAGACGACCTGGTGGAGTGAATGGAGGCTATACTACATTGACAGAAGAAGGTTGTGAGCTTATAAAGAGGTACTTAGAGTTTGAAGAAGAAGCGCAGAAGGCTGTACAAAATGTATTTGCTAAAATTTTTTTATAGTATATAATATGTTACATAGTAATTGGAGAAGTAAAGAGTATGTCCAATTACTATGTAGCGATATAGTAATGCAAAAATATAAGATGAGTTGGAGAAACATTTGTATTAAGTGTTTCTTATTTCAAACTACCGAGTTGTTTTAGAAAAACTATCGTATATAATAGAGAGGATAAAAGTTATGAAATTAATTAAGACAGTAGATGCAGTGGGACAAATATTAGGCCACGATATGACACAAATTATTAAAGGAGTTACTAAGGATGCCATCTTTAGAAAAGGTCACGTAGTGACAGAAGAAGATATTCCAGTTCTACTATCCATAGGAAAAGATAATATCTACGTATGGGAAAAAGAAGAAGGAATGCTTCATGAAGATGAAGCGGCTGAAGTTTTGTGTGAAATATGTAAAGGTGATAATATAGATAGAACTAATGTAAAAGAAGGTAAAATAGATTTAATTGCTAAAGTTGATGGACTTTTTAAAGTAAACACCGAGCAACTTAATAAAGTAAATTCCTTTGGAGACATGATGATTGCCACAATACATGGTAATTTCCCTGTAAAGGCAGGAGATAAACTTGCAGGAACTAGAGTTATTCCTCTTGTTATTGAAGAAAAAAAGATGGAAGAGGCAAAAGTCATTGCAGGAGTCGAACCAATACTTAAAGTGCTACCTTTTGTACATAAAAAAGTAGGAATTATAACAACTGGTAATGAAGTCTATTATGGAAGAATTCAGGATACCTTTACGCCAGTTCTAAGAGAAAAATTAGCAGAGTATGACACAGAAGTAATTAGCCATGTTATTTTGAATGATGATCATGAAAAAATCACATCAACCATTCTTGATATGATTCATCAAGGTGCTGATATGATTTTATGTTCTGGTGGAATGAGTGTTGATCCAGATGATAAAACTCCATTAGCTATTAAGAACACAGGAGCTAATATAGTTACTTATGGAGCACCTGTATTACCAGGAGCCATGTTTTTATTGTCATATTATGAAGGTAGTATTCCTATTATTGGTCTTCCAGGATGTGTTATGTACTCCAAACGTACCATATTTGATCTAATTTTACCTAGACTTATGGCAGACGATAAAGTGACTAGGGAAGATATATCTAAATTAGGTCATGGAGGCTTATGTTTATCTTGTAAAGTCTGTTCATTTCCGAATTGTGGATTTGGTAAGGGAATGTAAAGTGATAGTTCATAGTAGAACTAGACCATTGATTACCACCTGAAGGAATAGTGTAAAATACTTATGAAATAAGGATAAAGGTAATAATTATTAAACTGTAAGAAAAGAGGATACTATGGAATTAACACATTTTGATAAGAATGGTAACGCCATTATGGTGGATGTAAGTGATAAAGATATAACAGAACGTGAAGCAATTGCAAAAGGAAGAATTAAAGTAAGTAAAGAATGTTTTGATGCTATTAAAAATGGTACTTCAAAAAAGGGTGATGTGCTTTCCGTTGCAAGAATCGCAGGAATTATGGGAGCTAAGAAAACTTCAGACTTAATTCCGTTGTGCCATGTTTTAAATTTAACAAAGGTAAGTGTGGATTTTAACCTACATGAAGAAGATTTAGAGGTTGAAGCTATCTGTGTGGTTAAAGTTATTGGTAAAACAGGGGTTGAGATGGAGGCTTTGACTGGAGTATCTGTTACCTTACTAACAATATATGATATGTGTAAAGCCATTGATAAAACAATGGAAATAGGACAGATATACTTAGACAAAAAAACTGGTGGCAAAAGCGGAACTTTTGTGAATGACAAAGAGAGTGGGAAGGAAAATGATAGATAGTTACGAAAGAAATATTGACTACATGAGAATATCTATTACAGACCGTTGTAATCTTAGATGTACTTATTGTATGCCAAATGGTATTGAAATGGAGGAGCATGAATCTATCTTAACCTTTGAAGAAATGATTCGAATATGTAGACTAGCTTCTGAACTGGGAATTAAGAATATAAAAATTACTGGTGGTGAACCTTTTGTCCGCAAAGATGCCATAGATTTAATAAGGCAAATAAAGGAGCTACCTAAAATAGAACATGTGACCATAACCACCAATGGTGTTTTACTTGCAGAACATATAGATGAACTAAAAGAAATGGGTATTGATGGAATTAATGTAAGTTTGGACACTTTAAAACCTGATGTTTTTGCACAAATTACAGGTCGTGATGAATTTCATAGAGTGTGGAATGGAATTATGAAATCCATCGAAAGTGGTATTACTACTAAAATTAACTGTGTTCCTCAAAAAGGTGTAAATGACAATGAGTTATTAGATATGGTAGAATTAGCAGTTCACATGCCAGTAGATGTACGATTTATTGAGATGATGCCTATTGGATATGGTAAGGAACATGAACCATTCCATGGAGAAGATATCTATAGAATGATTGTTAATAAATATCCAGATGTAGTTGATATAGATAAAAAAAGGGGATTTGGACCAGCTAGGTATATTACAGGTGAAAACTTTAAAGGTAATATTGGATTTATTGATGCCATTAGCCACAAGTTCTGTTCTTCCTGTAATAGAATTAGGTTAACTGCTAGGGGCTTTTTAAAGCCATGTTTATGCTATGGTGAAGGTGTGGATTTAAACACAGTAATCAGAAGTGGAACAGATGATATGGTAATCAAAGAATTACTTGAAAAAGCCATTGCAAGTAAACCATATGAACATAATTTTGCTGAGAGAAATGCTAAGGATAAAACTTCAACTGAACATAGTAATGAACAAAGGGAAATGTATAAAATCGGAGGATAAAAAGATGGGAATTGTGAAAGCCATTTGTATAAGTGAAAAACGTGGAACTCAAAAGAAAAATATAGATAAAGCAAATATAATACTTGGATATGGTATCGAAGGAGATGCCCATGGTGGTAACTGGCACAGACAGATTAGTCTATTATCTTTTGAAAGACAAGAAGAATTTCGTATGAAAGGTGCCGACATTGATTATGGTGCCTTTGGAGAAAATATCGTTGTAGAAGGTTTTGATTTTCGTAATCTTCCAGTAGGAACTAGATTTAAGTGCAATGATGTTATATTAGAAATGACCCAAATAGGTAAGGAATGTCATACCCATTGCCAGATATATCATAAGATGGGAGATTGTATTATGCCAAGAGAAGGTGTATTTGCAAAGGTAATCTCAGAAGGTACTATTTCTGTTGGCGATGAGATGACCATGATTGAAATACAAGAAGATAGACCATATCGTGTAGCTGTTATAACTTTAAGTGACAAAGGCTTTAAGGGAGAGAGAGAAGACTTAAGTGGACCTGCTATTTGTTCTATTATGGAGGAGAAGGGATATGACATCGTAGAGACTCTTCTTTTACCTGATGTTCAATCAAGAATTGAGAAAGAACTTATTAGATTAGCCGATGGTAGACAAGTGGATCTTATTTTAACCACTGGTGGAACTGGATTCTCCAAAAGAGATGTTACACCAGAAGCTACTATGGCAGTTGCGACTAAAAATGCACCAGGTATTGCGGAGGCTATTCGTGCTAATTCTATGTTAATAACCAAAAGAGCAATGTTAAGTAGAGGTGCATCCGTAATTCGTAATAACACATTAATTATAAATCTACCAGGAAGTACAAAAGCGGTAAAGGAAAGTTTAGAAGTTATTATATCTGAACTCGATCATGGGTTAGGAATACTAAGGGGTTCTGCTTCTGAATGTGGAAGATAGGTTATATCTTATAATAAATGTATAAGAGTATTAAAAGCTTTATATGTCATTACGGTAAAAAATATACTACGGTATAGTTTTTATATATAATCGAAAGACAAAGAACAAGGGAGAAAAGAAATGAAAAGAAAACTTATTAGTGGATTAGTTATGATTGGTATGGTATCTACATTAATCATGGGATGTTCAAAGACAGAGCAACCTAAAACAGAGGCGGCGCCAACTGGAACAGTTCAAGACAATTCAACAGATACAACAGGGGATAACGTTACACCTGAAAATACAGGAGAAGCAGCACCAGATGTTGACTCAGAGGAACCTGTAACAATTCTTATTGCAGCAGCGGCTAGTATGGAAAACTCCATGAAAGAATTAATTAGAACATTTGAAGAGCAAAATCCTTACATAACAGTAGAAGGAACTTACGATAGTTCAGGTAAATTACAAACTCAAATTGAAGAAGGTATGGAAGCAGATATCTTCTTATCAGCAGCTACAAAGCAAATGAATGCTTTAAAAGAGAAAAACTTAGTTGATTCTGATTCTATCGTAGAATTATTAGAGAATAAGATTGTACTTATTGTACCAACAGGTTCTAATATAAATGTAACAAGTTTTAAAGATATTCTTAATGCAAATACAATTGCTCTTGGTGATCCAGAAAGTGTACCTGTTGGACAATATTCTAAAGAGGCTTTTGAGAACCTTGGAATATATGATGAAGTAGCGAGCAAAGCTAGCTTTGGAACTAATGTAACAGAAGTATTAAACTGGATTGCAGAAGGAAGTGCAGAGGTAGGTGTTGTATATGCAACGGATGCAGCTTCAACAGATAAAGTTACTGTAATAGCAGAAGCACCAGAAGGAGTTTTAGCAGAAAAAGTTATATATCCACTGGGTATTGTATCTGCGTCAGAGAAAAAAGATGCAGCAAAACTTTTCGTAGAATTCTTACAAAGTGATGAAGCAACTTCTATTTTAGAAAGTTATGGATTTACTGCTAATTAGAAAGGATAATTACCATGGATTATTCACCTATATTCATATCATTAAAAACTGCAGGAATAAGTATAATAATTACTTTTTTTCTAGGAATAATCATTGCAAGATTAGTAGATGGAATAAAAAACAATAAATTAAAGGTGATTATAGATGGAATATTAACTCTGCCACTGGTTCTACCACCAACAGTGGCAGGGTTTTTCCTGCTATATATATTTGGAGTTAAACGCCCAGTTGGAATCTTACTAATGGATTTTTTTAGTGTTAAAATAGTATTTACATGGTGGGCTACTGTACTTGCTGCTGTTACTATATCATTTCCACTAATGTATCGCTCTGCAAGGGGAGCCTTTGAACAAGTAGATAGTAATTTAATTCATGCAGGTAGAACTCTTGGAATGTCTGAATGGAGTATCTTTTGGAAAGTGTTAATGCCAAATGCTAAGCCAGGAATTATATCAGGTGGAATTCTAGCTTTTGCTAGAGGACTTGGTGAGTTTGGTGCTACTGCTATGATAGCAGGGAATATTGCAGGGAAAACAAGGACACTACCTATGGCTGTATATTCAGCAGTATCCGCAGGTGATATGGATAAGGCATATGATTATGTAATTATATTGGTTGTGATATCCTTTGTAGTAGTTGTTCTTATGAATTATACTGCAGTAAGAAAGCAGGGAAGATAAATGGGTTTAATTGTACACATTAGGAAAAAGTTAAAGAATTTTAATCTAGAAGTTGATTTTGAAACAGATGGAACCACTCTTGGTATCTTAGGAGCTTCTGGTTGTGGTAAGAGTATGACTTTAAAATGTATTGCTGGAATTATGACTCC
>JAEWHU010000039.1 GCA_023387635.1 Bacillota bacterium | reverse complement strand
AATTTTGCTACACCACTTCCTTCATCTTTATCATTACTGATACCAACTTGTGGTTCGCTACACTTGGCGGTAAATACCCGTGACTAGACTTTCACTAGTTAGATTAGTGCCATGCTTGGCACACTATTAAAAGGCCTTTAACTTACATAAAGAAAGTAAAAGGCCTTTTTTTTATTCAAGCTTTAATATTATAATACCTACTAACATAACGAATGATAGCCAATCCTTGGTAAATAAGAATTATATTTTTAACAATTAATAATCGAACCACCATTAATATGAATCGTCTGACCAGTCATATAGGTAGAACCATCAGATGCTAAAAAAACATAAGCTTCTGCAAGTTCAACTGGTTGCCCAGGTCTTTTTAGTGGTGTATTTTTACCAAAGTTTTCAACCATACTTTCATCTAGGGTAGATACAATTAGTGGAGTCCAGATTGGCCCTGGAGCAACTTGATTCACTCTTATTTTCCTATCTGCTAGATTAGCAGATAAAGATCTTGTAAAAGCTGTTATGGCACCTTTCGTTGAAGAATAATCAAGGAGATCACCATGACCACTAAAGGCAGTGATTGAACTTGTGTTAATGATAGTACTATCCTCTTTCATATGTGGTAGTGCTGCTCTTGTAAGATAAAACATTGAAAAAATATTAGTTTTGAAAGTTGAAAGCAATTGCTCATCCGTAATATCTTCAATACTTTTTTGCATTGTTTGTTCTGCTGCATTATTAACTAAAATATCAATCCCTTGAAACTCTTTTAATGTTTTCTCTATTACTTCATTACAAAATGCACTATCTCCAATATCACCTTTGACTAATAATGCTTTACCACCATATTTTTCTATTACTTTTTTAGTTTCACCCGCATCATCGTCTCCAATATTATAAACGATTACAACATTACAACCTTCTTTTGCATAGGCAACAGAAACCGCTCTTCCAATTCCACTATCTCCGCCAGTAATAATAGCCGTCTTTCCTACTAATCTATTACAACCTTTTTTGTCAGGATTATCATAAATTGGTTCAGGATTCATCCTACTTTCTTTCCCTGGTACTGCTTGAGTTTGGCTTTTAATGTCACTAGCCTTATACATATCCTTATCTTTCATATCCTAATCTCCAATCTTTTTAATAGTAGTATTCCATAAAAAGATTGAATGATGCGAATAGCATAAAGGTTGTTTAACTATTTTTACTTATATAAATATTTAGCGCCTTTATTGCAAGGAATAGGGTATAGATAACTAAAACATAAAATAAAATTGTTGGTATTAATAATAGAAAAGGTACTATTCCCATATAATAAAAATTCATCTCTTCATCCTTCTTTCTTTATATTAAATGATGTTTTTTTAATTTGTTAGTACACCATAGATTTGATGCATAATTAATTTGAAACACCTTTTATATTAATATTATGTCATAATGCAATGAATAAAATGTATACACTAAAGGATTGTTATAATTAATATAAAAGGTCTATAATGTGCACAAAACATTAGAAAATTACCTAACGAATGATTGCAAATCATAGACCTTACTTTAAAGTTTTATAACCTAAATACTAATTATTTTTAGTTTTTTTTCATTATTTTTTATCTTTTATTTCCTTTTCTATCATATCAATAAATTCATTTAATTGGAAACTTATATTTTCTCCAGAATCCCTATATCTAAGAGATATAGAATTACTTGATTCCTCTTTTTCACCAACAATAATCATATAAGGTATTTTCTCAAGTTGTGCTTCTCGTATTTTATATCCGATTTTTTCAATACGATTATCCATCTCACAGCGAATACCTGCATTCTTTAATGTTTTTAATATATGATTTGCGTAGTTATCATATTTATCAGAAATCGGTAGTATTTTTACTTTAATAGGGGCAAGCCATACAGGGAATTTACCAGCATAATGTTCAATTAGTATACCTATAAAACGTTCGATAGAGCCGTATACTACTCGGTGTATCATAATAGGCCTGTGTTTATTCCCATCTGCACCTATATATTCTGCATTAAATCTTATTGGTAATTGGAAATCTAATTGAATTGTGCCACACTGCCATGTTCTTCCTAAGGAATCCTCTAAATGAAAGTCGATCTTAGGACCATAAAATGCTCCATCCCCTTCATTGATTCTATAAGTCATTCCAAGTTCATCTAAAGCAGTTTTCAAACCATTAGTAGCTAGTTCCCAGTCTTCTTCACTTCCTATACTTTTTTCTGGTTTTGTAGATAATTCCACATGATATTTAAAACCAAATACTTGATATACTTCATCAATTAATTCCACTACACCTTTTATTTCATCTGTAATTTGCTCTTTTGTCATAAAAATATGTGCATCATCTTGAGTAAAGCTTCTAACTCTCATTAAGCCATGAAGAGCACCGGATTTTTCATGACGGTGAACAACACCTAATTCTCCCATACGAATTGGTAACTCACGATAAGAATGAGGCTGTGATTTATAAACAAGCATACCACCTGGACAATTCATTGGTTTTATTGCAAAGTCAGAATCATCAATTACAGTTGTATACATATTATCTTTGTAATAATCCCAGTGGCCAGAAGTTTGCCAAAGTTCTCTATTTAATATGATAGGTGTTGAAATCTCCTTATAATCTTCACGTTCGTGTATTTCACGCCAGTAATTTATTAAAGTATTTTTTAGTATCATACCTTTTGGGAGGAAAAAGGGGAATCCAGGACCTTCCTCCATCATAGTAAATAATCCTAATTCCTTACCAAGTTTTCTATGGTCTCTTTTTTTTGCTTCTTCAATACGCTCTAAATGTGCTTCTAAGTCAGAAGATTTAGGAAATGAAGTTCCATAAATTCTTGTTAACATCTTATTCTTTTCATTTCCTCGCCAGTATGCACCTGCGATAGTAGTTAATTTAAATGCCTTTACTTGTTTTGTATTAAGGATATGAGGACCAGAACACAAATCAATGTATTCGCCTTGTTTGTAAAAACTTATAATCTCATCCTCAGACAAATCACCTATTAATTCTATCTTATAGGGTTCCTCTAGTTCTGTCATTAATTTAATTGCTTCTTCCTTAGACAATGTAAATCTTTCTAATTCTAAACCTTCCTTCACTATTTTTTTCATTTCTTTTTCAATTGTTTCTAAATCTTCTGGTTTTAGTGGTTCCTCAAGATCAAAATCGTAATAAAATCCATCATCAATGGAAGGGCCAATTGCTAATTTTGTATTAGGGTACAATCTTTTTACAGCTTGAGCTAATATGTGGGATGTAGTATGGTGAAAGGCCGCTCTTCCTTCTACATCATTAAATGTTAGAATATTTAAAGTACAGTCTTTTGTTATTTTAGTTCTTAAGTCAACTGTTTCACCATTCAACATACCAGCTAAAGCATTTCGAGCTAAACCTTCACTAATATCTTTTGCAACTTCAATTACTGTTATTTCATCTTGATATTCCTTCATTTCTTGGTTTTTTAACTGAATTTTCATATCTTCATTCTCCTATTCGAATTTTTTCAAATATAAGAAAAGCACCCTTAAATAAAGACATAAAATGCCTCTATTTAAGGGTGCATACTATTTAAAAATGCACGGTCCCACCTTAACTTTTTACTTCAGATTCTAACAAATCCTATTCTTTAACGCAGACATACGGTAATGCTTACTTAATTTGGGCATTACAGCTCAGGATTGGTTTTCATCTATGCTCTACATAAAGAACTTCCACCTAATGTTCTTCTCTCTGGAGGTTTTACATAGATTACTCTTTCCTTCATAGCTTTTCTTATATTTCATACAATTATATCACTATCTTTTGTAATGTCAAATAATATTTTTATTATTTTTGTAGAATATTTTTATTATTTTTGTAAAATCTACTTAAGATATTTTCTTATACAATTATCCATGTTCATATGATATCTTATATAATATTAATCCTATAGATTCTAGACTTTGAACCTATAGGATTATATATCCTGTACGAATTTATAATTTAATTTAATTAATTACTTCATAATTTTCCTTAATAAGCGATTCTACGGCATTATCTATATCTTTTTCTCTAACAAGAATATAATCTGTATCATATGTAGAAATAGCGAATATACTTATTCCGTTATGCGCTAATATGGTACTGATTGAAGCAAGAATTCCTATTAACGAGAAGTCTAAAGGACCTTCTATCTTTAACATTCTCCAGTCTATTTCGCACTTTATATTCCCAGGAATGATATCCTCAGCACATACAATTGATATTTCATCTGATGTTTTTGTTATTGAATAAAATTCACTATTTTTTACCCATTCAGGTATTAATTCAGTTTTATCTAACCTACAAACTCCATACTTTTCTTTTAATAATTTTAATGTTAGTATTTTTTCTGACACAGAATATTATCGTCCTTTCTTTGTTATCCTATGTTGTTTCTGCAACAATCCTATTGAGATGCAATTCGTAAAAACCATATATTATCCTAATAAAATATTACCAATCTCAGTAACTGTTTCAACAATAAAGTCAGCCCCTGCATTCTCTAGTTCATTTCTATCTCCGTATCCATACAGTACACCAATTGAATTGATACCTACCTTTTTTGCACCAAGGATGTCATATACTCTATCACCAATCATGATTAATTTCGTTAAATCTTTAATGTTGCAGCTCTCAAGCGCATACTGAATTACTTCATCTTTTTTTACTCTTGTCCCATCAATGTTACTACCAGCAATATACGTAAAATATTTTGCAATATCAAAATACTCCAATATTTGTTTTGCAAAAATTTCGGGTTTTGATGTTGCAACAATAAGTTTCATACCATTATCTTTTAAAGATTGAAGCATATTTTCACAACCATCATAAACTAAATTTTCAAAAATACCCTTTTCCACATAATATTCACGGTAGTATTCTACTGCTGTTTTAGCTTGTTCTTCTGAAAATCCATAATAATTTATAAAGGAATCCATCAAAGGAGGACCAACAAATCGATTCAGTTCACCTCCATTAACGACCTCTATACCAAATTTATTTAGTGCATATTTTACTGAATTCGTGATGCCGATTGCAGAATCGGTCAGTGTACCATCCAGGTCAAACAATATGTATTCGTATCTCATTCTTTACACCTCGCAAGTTATATTATTTTATCAGTCTATATATTAGTTTCTATATTCTAATAATTCTGTTTTGAATTGTTCTGTTTTATCAAAACCACATCCAAACATTTCAGGGCAAAACCCTCTATATATGCATTCTTTTACCATGCACTTTGCTAACTCAGCTTCAACTTTAGCCACTTCATTCTTTACTAATATCCAGGCATTTCTAGTTTCTAAACTGGCACATGCACATAACCGTTTTCTACTAATATTAATAAGCGCCTGAGCATCTGCTTCACACTCATGTGATACGAATGCTCCTTGTAAAAGTTCATTTCTATCTTCACCTGTTCTGTCTGTGCGCTGAGTTTTAACAAAATGTTCTATTCCAACTTTATGCCTAACCATATGAACCGAAACCCAATAAGGAATATCTATCCATCTCCAAGAAAATTTCAGTTTTCGAATTGGAGAATGTTCAGCTCTAATAAGTTTTAATTTCCAATTTGTATCTGGATACTTACCTGTTGATTTTCCAATTGTGTTCATTGTTGCATTTTTCACATCTTGCCAATTATCATCATGTTTAAAGTACTCTATATGCATTTGATATCCTCCAGTAAAATATAGTTATAGTATAATGTATTTTCTTACATTCAGCATAAATAATTATATAGTGAATAAACACAAAATGCTACCATAATTTAACCTTTAATGTATTCTATAGATAATAAAGGATAACATTCTCAAAACTATATTAACTCGTTATTGATTGCGAAATAATTATGTGACAAATGTATCTAAATAAATAAAAAGAACTAGCATCCGTCACTTAAGTGCATAGATACCAGTTCTGTTTTTCACTTATATGGTTTGTATATTACACACCACATACCTTACTTCGTCTTTCCATGATAACTGTATTCTGCCAGTTACCGTCAATGTCTTGGCCTACTCGCTCTCTTACTCCTAGTATTCGAAA
>JAEWHU010000017.1 GCA_023387635.1 Bacillota bacterium | reverse complement strand
TGGTTGTTCAATAATTACCTTTAAACTATGTTCATCAATACGTCACTGCCTAATTCTATTGTTGCATCGTTGTATCATTAGTTAATAAACAAATATATTCACGTGGTGAAATACCTTTAATCTTTTTGAAAGCTCTTGAAAAATATAAATTATCTTCAAAACCCACAGAATACCCTATAGAACCAATTGAAAGTCTGGAAGTTTTTAATAGCTGGCAGGCTATGCGAATACGATATTCAAGAATTATTTGCATGGGAGATTTCTGATATACTTCCATAAATACACGATATAACTGGCTTCTACTGATTCCAATATAATCTGCAATATCTTGAACCGAAAGATTCTCTGTATAATTATATTCTATATATTCCATTGCTTTTTTTGTATATTCAATTGATGATTCATGTCTTTCCTTTATATGAGTTGCCTTTTCAACTAGAAGTGATAGTGCTAACATTAAATATCCAGCCATCTTAAGTTTTGAAGAATCATTATTTCCTTGGAAACGATATATATCCATTAATAAGTCTTTAAATTGACTATCCATATCAATGCAAATAACAGGATTATCCTTCGTAAAATCTGTTTGATTTATTATTATCCTTGCATCATTACCACTAAAGCCTACCCAATAATAATCCCACGGGTCATCTTTATCTGCAATATATGTAATTTCTGTGTTTGGATATATGATAAAGGCATTACCTGCACCGACTTCATAACTCTTATTTCCTACCTTATATATACCTTTTCCTGATACTATTGTGTGGATTAGATAAAAGTTTCTTATACCAGGGCCCCATTGATGAAGACTTTTACATTGTTCTCGTCCTACATTATATACCCTAAGAGAAAGTGATTCATCCCCCTTAGAGGTATAGGAAAGTTTATGATTCATTGTCATTTTATATATACTCCTACTTTTTAGATTATTATAAACCTTCTTATTGACATATGCAACATTAGTACATATATTTGCAACATAAGATACTTGTGATCTAACATCAAGAAAGTTATTATTATATTACAATAAATCGATTTATTAGTTGGCGCGTGCAAAGCACGCAGATAGGAGCTTAATGTGAACAAAAAACATCCTCATAATATGAAAATTCTTATTACAGGCGGAGCAGGTTATATTGGATCACACACATGCGTCCAGTTACTAAATAATGGCTATGATATAGTCGTATTAGATAACTTCTGTAATTCTGATCGGAAGGTAATCGAGTTAATAAAACAAATAACAAATAAAGATTTTAAGTGTTATGAATGTGAACTAGGGAATAAAGAGCAAGTAAGTACTATATTCGAAGAAAATGATATTGACGCAGTGATTCATTTTGCGGCTTTAAAATCAGTTCCAGCGTCTATAGAAAATCCTCTTAAATATTATGAAAACAATATATCAGGCACCCTTAATTTACTAGATTGCATGAGGAATAGTAAAGTTAATAAAATAGTATTTAGTTCTTCTGCAACCGTTTATGGTATGAATAATAAAGTACCATACAACGAAAATATGCCACTGGCTGCTACCAATCCCTATGGATGGACGAAAGTTATGATGGAACAGATTTTAAGAGATTTCGCTGCTGCAGGTGAAGATATAAAAGTAGCTATCCTTCGTTATTTTAACCCAATTGGAGCGGACCCAAGTGGACTCATAGGTGAGAAACCAGAAGGCATTCCTAGTAACTTAATGCCATATATTTGTCAGACAGCAATAGGGAAGTTGCCATTTCTTAAAGTATGTGGTATCGATTTTGATACGAAAGACGGTACGGGGGTACGCGATTATATTCATGTATGTGATATTGCTATTGGTCATCTAAAAGCATTGGATAAGTTAAATGGCATAGATGGAGTAGAGGTTTATAATTTAGGTACTGGCAAAGGTACAACAGTTCTTGAGCTTGTAAACACATTTGAAGATGTTACTGGAGTAAAAATAAAACGTGTAGTATGTGAAAGAAGGCCAGGGGATATAAGTGAAAGCTATGCTGATGTAATTAAAGCTAATAATGAACTTGGATGGAGTACAAAGTTTACACTAGAACAAATGTGCCTTGATAGTTGGAATTATATAAGAAAGAATCAGTAATGCAACAATAGTTTATATAAAAATCCGTTCATACTTAATTGTTTGAACGGATTTTATTTGATTGTTTAAGTGTATTTGATTGTTTAAGTGTATTTGATTGTTTAAGTGTATTTGATTGTTTAAGTGTATTTGAGTGTATTTGAGTGTATTTGAGTGTTTAATTTGTATCTTAGTGTTTAATTTTTATTTGATAGTTTAATTTTAATTTACCACTAGATATAAGTATGTTTTGAGGCGCAATTTACAAGGTGATATTTATTATCATTATAAACCCCCTTTAAAGATTGACATAATCCATAAGTATAAATATAATTTCAGTAGAGACCTATCTATTTATGATGTACAGGATAAATAATAGGATCTGTAATGAACATAATTCTATAAATAACATAAATGTAGCCAATAAAGATTAGCTACCTACGCATTATACAATGTAATGAAGAAAGGATTTAATATGAATAAAGAGAATATAATTAACGATAATAACGCATTTGATGGATGTGCTTGCGGTGGCGAATGCGATTGTGGAAGTGAATCATCTAGTGAAAGTACTTGCTCTTGCGGTGGTGAATGCGATTGTGGAAGTGAATCTTTTAGTGAAAGCACTTGCTCTTGCGGTGGCGAATGCGATTGTGGAAATGAATCTTTTAGTGAAAGCACTTGCTCTTGCGGTGGTGATTGCGATTGTGGAAGTGAATCTTCTAGTGAAAGTACTTGCTCTTGTGGTGGTGATTGCGATTGTGGCGATGTATCTTCTAGTGGAACTTGTGACTGTGGGGATGATTGTGATTGCGGTAGTAACATTTATAATGGAAAGTAATTTTTGTAGAACCAAATTATTAAATAATGCTCTATGTAATCAAGATTACCTTTCTTGACATCCTAATTAGTTGTTTTTGATTACATTGGGTACATATATGTATTACTAATTTAGCATTAATATTATTTGAAATAGAAACGGTAAATACCTTATATCCTGGGT
>JAEWHU010000005.1 GCA_023387635.1 Bacillota bacterium | reverse complement strand
TTCCTATGGAAAAGCTATCTTTAGTAATCATATGGTCATCTAAGTCGTTTTCTACTGTTACATATCTAACAATAGGACCAGCTATTATCTGTGGGAATAATGTGGTATAGGCAAGGTAGTTGTAATACTTTTTTTCACAGTTAGTTGTCCCTCTATATACGTCTATTGCATAGGATATTGACTGAAATGAGTTAAAAGACACTCCAATTGGAAGAATGATTTGGACAAAGGGGGATTCCATCCCAAACACACCAAACAAATTTCCCATTAAGAAATTAGTATATTTAAAAAATATTAATACGCCCAAATTGCTACATACCGATATTAACATGTAAATACGACGTCTCTTTACATTATCACGGTGCTTTTCCATTAACTTTGCACATATAAAATCTTCTACCGAAAGAAATAACATAATGGGTATAAACCTAATTTCTCCCCATGCATAGAATACAAAACTAGCAATAATCATCACTAAATTTTTCAACTTATTTGGTGCTAGATAATATATGATTATTAATGCTGGCAAAAAATAAAACAAAAAAGTTATGCTGCTAAAAACCATGTCAACCTCCTCTTATTTACATTTTTTTAGTTTTTAATATTACTTAACTATATTTACTCTTTATTCGTAAGTCATAAGAAAAAGTTACACTTAAAAAAGGTATTAAGATGAATCTTAATACCTTTTGTTTGTTCTTTCTTTATCTAATTTATTTTCCTTATTTGATTTAAATCCCCACTACAAAGTATTTCAAGGTTTTCAAATATTTTTTCTGCTGACCAATCCCACCATTTTATTGTAAGTAAATATTCAATTAACTCATCATATTTATTAAACAATCAACTTTAGTTACTTTTCTTTTATAAATCTATTACCATATGTAGTGAACATAATCCAAAATTAGGAATAACAATTCCAATTTGATCTGCTTTATTATTGTATCCAAGCATCTTTGTCATCTCTGCTTTTCAGCTGCTTCACAATTTACCGCTTACGCATTTAGTCCTGCTTCGTATGCTTCTTGCATCGCTGGCTTACCATTAATGTCGCCTTTTTCCCATGCCCCTGCACCATAGATCATTTTCTTTACTTTCGCTCCTGGTAGACAATCAGTATAACCACTTAAACCATCCATAGTACGCTCTATTAATTCTCTGCCATCTGCTGCTGTTGCTATAAAATAAAAGTCCTTATTCGTGATTTGTGTATAGCGAGGTAATGTTCTATCAATCATCACTTTCATCTGTGCATCCATCATATAGAAATATACTGGAGTTGCTAATACAACTATATCAGCTAAAGCCATCTTTTCGAGAATTTCTGTCATATCATCCTTCTGAACGCACTCATGTGTTACTCTACAACCATAACAGGCAGTACAGAATCCAATTTTCTTATCTTTTAAATATATTTTTTCCGCTGTATGTCCACTCGCCTCTGCACCTTTTATAAATTCATCACAGAGAATATCTGAGTTTCCTCCTTTACGTGGGCTTCCCGATATTAACAAAATTTTCTTTGACATTATTTCGTCCTCCTTCATTATGTCCTTACTGAATATTTTTCTTTTTGTAATTTCACTATCTAGCTTCATTATACATTTTTTCATATCATACAAGAAAGAGTCACTTTAGCGACTCTTTCAACTGCACGTTATGTGCATATTAAAGGGAGATTTCCTATAATGTATAAAAGGATAGTAACCTCCCTCTCCCATTTGCATTAATATGTCTCTTATCTCCCAAGTCCTGTCAAATACTCAACTGTTGCTGGATCATAGTGTGAAAAGAATAGGCTTTCCTTAGTGTCTAGGGCTTCGATTTTCTTCATATCTTCATCTGACAATTCAAAATCAAATACACTGATATTTTCAATCATTCTTTCCTTACGTGTTGACTTAGGAATTACAACTACGCCACTCTGAATTAAGAATCTAAGTGCTATCTGAGCAGCGCTCTTTCCATATTTTTCTCCCACTTCTTTTAATACTGGATTATTGAACATGTCATTCTTGCCTTCTGCAAATGGTGCCCATGCTTCAATCTGTGTGCCATACTTCTTCATATATTCTCTAGCAACTACCTGCTGATTAAATACATGTGTTTCTACCTGATTGATAGCTGGTTGAACCTTGGCAAACTGTGAAATGTCAATAAATCTATCAGGATAGAAATTACTTACACCAATTGCTTTTAATTTTCCTTCTTTGTAGAGTTCTTCCATGGCACGATATGTTCCATAGTAATCACCAAAAGGCTGATGAATGAGCATTAAATCAATATAGTCAAGCTGCATTGTTTTTAATGAATTCTCTATAGAAGCTTTTGCTTTTTCATAACCTGCATTCGAAATCCAAACCTTTGTTGTGATAAATAATTCTTCTCTTGGAACACCACATTTTTTTATTGCATTTCCTACCGCAGCTTCATTACCATAAGCTTGTGCTGTATCAATAGAGCGATATCCTACTTCAATTGCATCTAATACTGCCTGCTCACATACTTCTGGGTCAGATACCTGAAAAACCCCAAATCCTAATATTGGCATTTCTACACCATTGTTTAATTTTACATATTCCATTCTATTACCTCTTTCTTTTATATTTGTGTAATTAATTGCTTATTTATATATTATCAGTCATAATAGACTGTAAAACATCGTACTAATGTATCTATGAAATATATATAATGACTGGTTACTCGTGAATTTTCCAATCATTCAAC
>JAEWHU010000290.1 GCA_023387635.1 Bacillota bacterium | reverse complement strand
AAAATATTTTTTCTCCCTTATAAATAGTTTTTTAATAGGGGAAATGAATGAAATTAGAGAGGAAATGATATGGAGGGAGTAGTATTAACAGGTGGTACAAGTATGCTAGGAATCGCCTTAATAAATGAGTGTATTAAACATAATATGCCTGTCTTAGCAATAATAAGAAAGGATTCGAAAAACTTATGCCGCATTCCAGTATCTGATCTTGTCCAAGTGATAGAATGTAATTTGGATGATATCTCGAATCTTGAATTACCCAAGGAAACATATGATGTATTTTATCATTTTGCGTGGGAGCATACAGGTAGAACAAGTCGTGATAATCCAATAGTTCAAAATATAAATATAAAACATACATTAGATGCTGTTGAACTAGCCTATAGAATGGGATGTGGGACGTTTATTGGAGTTGGTTCACAAGCGGAATATGGAAGGGTAGAAAGCATTATTACCCCAGATACACCTACAAATCCAGAGACTGCATATGGTATTGCTAAATATTCAGCAGGAAAATTGAGTGGATTATTATGTAGAGATTTAAATCTTAAACATATATGGACACGCGTATTTAGTGTATATGGTCCATATGATAATAATGATACTATGATTATGTACTCAATCAAAAATATGCTAGAAAATAAAAAAACGATTTATACAAAATCCGAACAATTATGGGACTATCTATATTGTGAGGATGCTGCAAGAGCGTTTTTTAATATTGGGATTAATGGTAAAGATAATGCTATTTATTGTATTGGTAGTGGAAAAGTCCAACCATTATATGAATACATATATCAAATTCGTGATAGTATTGATGGTGATTTGCATGTTGATATTGGGGGAAAAGAGTATTCAGTTAATCAAGTAATGCATTTATGTGCAGACATAACTAATCTAACATTTGATACGGGGTTTCAACCAATAGTTTCTTTTAACGAAGGAATTAGTAAAACAATTAACTGGTTTAAGAGTAATACTATGTATGAAAAACACGATCCTATATTATAAGGTCGTGTTTTTTAGTTAATACTCCCTATATTAAGAAATAAAATAATATTTGATTAATTAATATATAATGATTTGATAAGAAATAACATATGTAGTATGAGTTATAGAAGAAGTAGGAATTTATCTAATAGTGCTCGACTATCATATGTATATATGTTTATTATAACTTGATTTTTGTTTATTTCTTTTATATAGTAATATACTATAGATTGTTGGTAGGTAAATAATTATTTGAGAATAATAATACGATAATCTAATAAGTAAAACAGAAAAAAACGGAGAATACAATGAAAGAAAACAATACACCAAATGATAACAACAACACAAACAACAAAACAGAACCAAATTACACCTTACGAATAATCATAGGTTCAGCACTTTTTTATCTTGTGAGTAAACTATACCTTAGTTTCGGTGAACTAAAAGGAGTAGAAAGAACAGTAGGACTAATTTTTATGATATTCTTTAGTGTCGTATCTGTTGTTATATTAGTTACATCTATCTATGGATGGTATAAAGCAAGTAAAAAAAGAAAGAATGAAAGTTTGGAAAATGATTCTTTAAATAATAATTCTTTGAACAATGAAGACAAGTCACAAGAGGATTAATTTTAGCCTAAAGAAATTTTTGACAACTCTAACTAAGCGCTTAATAATTGACCAAGCACTTAATGAATAATTAATCAATTAATTAATAACAATGGATTTTCAATAAACAATCAGCTATGAATTAGTAATTGACGTTAAGTAAATACAACGTTTATAACCCAAAGAAAGGAGCTTTGTGAATTCACAAAGCTCCTAATAGAATGGAACAGACAACTTAGTATAGAAACTAAGTTTTAAAATTTCATTTACATAAGTAAATGATAAGAAATAACAGAATTTGTAATTGAGCATTTAGGAATTTCTTACATTTAGTATAGCATGTCATAACGTTTACCACAATATCGGTAAAACGACAATTTTCTAGGTAATTCATGTACAAATTGTATATTTTTGTATATAATACTAGTAATATGTAAGATATAAATGCTTATATTTGTTATGCAATTTTTACAAAAAAGTTGCAGTATAATAAGCAATATATACAATGTTATCGTATCAATATTATGTTATACTAAAGGAAAAACATACAATATGTAGTGTATAGTCATTATAATAAGAATAAATCAACAATTTGTTAAACGAATATTTAAAAATAAATTTGTATAATTTCAACAACCAAGGAGGTTTAGACTTGATTACAATTAGCGCTTGTCTTATCGTAAAAGATGAGGAAAAAATCTTAAGAAGATGCTTAGATTGTATTAAGGTTTTTGCAGATGAAATAATTATCGTAGATACTGGTTCAACGGATAATACGAAGCAGATAGCAGGGGAGTATACAGATAAAATATATGATTTTACTTGGATTAATGACTTTTCTGCAGCAAGAAACGAGTCCTTTTCAAAAGCTACTATGGATTATATCTATGTAGCGGATGCGGATGAAGTGATTGATGCAAAGAACATTAATAAAATATTAGAATTAAAAAAGGCCATGCTGCCTGAGATTGAAATTGTACAGATGCTTTATACCAATCAATTGCTTCATAATACTACCTACAATTATGATGTTGAATTACGGCCAAAAATATATAAAAGAATTCGTAATTTTAGATGGGTTAATCCTATTCATGAGTCAGTGGAGTTATCACCAATTATCTATGATAGTGATATTGAAATTATACATCTTCCACTAAGTAACCATGCAAAGAGGGATTTCTCTACTTTTAGGAATGCGATTGCAAGAGGTGAAGAATTATCTAAGAAGTTAAAAAATATGTATGCAAAAGAATTATTTATTGCTGGTGATAAGGAAGATTTTTTAGAAGCAGAGGAATATTATAAATCATTACTTAATGAGATTGTTACATTAGATGAGTTAAAAGTAATTCAATGTGTGTTAGTAAAAGCAGCTAGATATAAAGGTGATTTTAATGAGTTAATGAAAAACGCACTTAAGAATGTAGCGAATGAAAAGGCAAGTGCAGAAGTATGTTATGAACTTGGGGAATATTATTATGAACTTTGTGATTATAAAGAAGCAATTATTTGGTTTTACAATGCAGCCTATGAAACAGAAAGTGAATTAAACATTCATTATTCAGGCGACTATCCCCTTAAAAGACTTTGGCAATGCTATGAAAAACTGGGCGATATGGAACAGGCAAATACCTATAAAAAAGAATATGAAAGTTGGACCTTATAATTAGCTCATGATTTTTATAGATAAGTATATTTTTGATTGTTATATATTAATAAATTGGAGGAAGAATCTGTGGGATTTATAATAATTATTTTGCTCATATTTATTCTTGATGATAAAATAAAGGAATACATAGAAAATACAAAAGAAATGCACAAAAAGGAAACTATATTAAAAGGTAATATTATTATTGAACGTTATCATAATAAAGGTGCAATGTTAAATTTCCTTGAGAATAATACCAATGTAGTGAAATACATATCCGGATTTTTATTATTACTATTGTCCATAGTTTTCTTGTTTTTATTACCAAAGAAAGGGAGAATTTTATTAAAGTTTTCATTAGCATTGATTATAGGTGGAGCTTGTAGTAATGTATATGATCGTATTAAAAAAGGCTATGTTGTGGATTATTTTAGTTTTAAATTTCTAAAAAATATAATATTCAATATTTCAGATATATGCATATTTATAGGTTCAGGCTTACTCATTATTATTTCATTTTTTAGCAATAATAAGTAAATGAAATTCGAAAGAGTTTTATAATGTATAATGGAATTTCGCCTTTTATTTATGGAAAAGTAGATTTGTTTTATATGATTAGAATGAATAAGCGCTATGTTAGTCTAAAGGAAAGCCTTTTCTAACATAGCGTTCTATTTATATTGGATCTAAGTCAAGTCTTTGGCTATGATTGTTGTCAATCATAAAGGTAAACTTTCCTACTCTTTTACTTATGATACAAGATTGCAGCCCCTACAAATCCCTTAAACAATGGATGAGGTCTGTTTGGTCTTGATTTAAATTCTGGATGAGCTTGGGTAGCGACAAACCAAGGATGATTTTTTAATTCAATCATTTCTACAATACGTCCATCTGGGGATAAACCAGATAATACTAAATCATGTTCTTTAAAGTCATTACGGTAACTATTATTTACTTCATAACGGTGACGGTGTCTTTCGTGAATGATTTCCTCTCCATATAATTCATAGGCTTTACTATTTTTATCAAGTACGCAAGGATAAGAACCAAGTCTTAATGTACCACCAAGGTTAGTAACTCCGTCTTGTTCAGGCATTAGATGAATTACTGGATGAGTAGTATTAGGATTTAATTCTGCACTGTGAGCATCACGTAAACCTATTACATTTCTTGCAAACTCAACGATGGATAATTGCATTCCTAAGCAGATTCCAAGAAAAGGAATGTTGTTTTCTCTAGCGTAACGAATGGCTTCGATTTTACCCTCAATACCTCTGTCACCAAATCCACCAGGAACTAAGATACCATCTACTTGTCCCAAAATACTAGAAGCATTTTCATCGTTAAGTGTCTCAGATGGAATCCATTTAATATCCACCGAAGCATTATGGGCACAAGCTCCATGTTTTAAAGATTCAGCAACACTAAGATAAGCATCATGTAAGTCAGTATACTTACCAACAAGTGCTATAGACACTCTTCTTGTAGGATTCTTAAGGGCATGTACCATCTCCTCCCACTTAGATAAGTCTGGTTTTGGGCAAGGAAGCTCTAAGCACTTACAAGCTATATCTGCAAGTTGCTCTTTTTCCATAGCAAGTGGTGCTTCATAAAGTGTTTCAACATCAAGGTTCTGAATTACATGATGGCTTGGTACATTACAAAACAGTGCTATTTTTTCTTTAATTCCAGCTTCAAGTGGATGTTCTGTTCTACAAACGATGATATCAGGACGAATACCCATTCCTTGAAGTTCTTTTACACTAGCTTGCGTAGGTTTTGTTTTCATTTCACCAGAAGCTTTTAGATATGGGATAAGCGTTACATGAATTAAAATAGCATTGTTATGGCCAACTTCATGTTGGAATTGCCTTATCGCTTCAAGAAAAGGTTGACTTTCTATATCACCAACAGTTCCACCAACTTCAATAATTGCTATTTTAGTTTCTTCACTTAGCTCATCCTCGCGGTAGATACAGTCCTTAATCTCATTGGTTATATGTGGAATTACTTGCACAGTTCCCCCGCCATAGTCGCCACGGCGTTCTTTTGTAATTACTGACCAGTAGATTTTCCCAGTGGTAACATTAGATTTCTTAGTTAAGTTTTCATCGATAAATCTTTCATAGTGCCCCAAATCTAGATCTGTTTCTGCACCATCTTCCGTAACAAAAACTTCACCATGTTGTATTGGATTCATTGTACCAGGGTCAATGTTGATATATGGATCAAATTTTTGCATGGTAACATGATATCCACGTTCCTTTAAAAGGCGTCCCAAAGAGGCAGCAGTGATACCTTTGCCTAGACCTGAGACGACACCTCCAGTTACAAATACATACTTAACTCCCATAATATGAGTCCTCCTTATGATAGATTTCTATTTAATTAATTTTTTTGTAATTAATTTTTTCTGTATTTAATATTTTGTTTAAGTGATAATTTATCACTTTATTGAAATACTTATATTATATGCAAAATGATTTTATTAATTTTTATCATAATCTGAAAACTTATTTGAAATATAAAAAAGCCCAGGAACATCTGAAAATAATTTTCAACGTCTAAGGCGGATAATGACATGGGCATAAAGCCAAGCATAAAAAGATTTCTCTTCATTATACGCTGACTTACCCCGTCGTAAGTATATTTTTAACAATCATTGAACATTATACTCCTTGGATTAACAGAAATCTAGTAAAATTTTAAAAAATATAAATTATTTTTTAAAACGAAAAAACTTTATTTAATTTTTAGAATGGACATAAAAAATTCATGACATATGTATTGATTTATACATTCAGTAACATTATAATGAAGTATATCTATATCTAATGGTAAAATTAAGAAAAATATTTACAAATCTTATGAATTTCAATAGGTCAATAATAATGATAGGAATATCTTTTCAAGTGAAAAATATAGATAATTCGTTTTAGTTGCAAAGAAGGAGGCTTGAGATGGATAATAATAAAAAAAAGAATGGACCTAACTTTCAAAATAAGAAAGCTTTGTTTTATTGTTTAATAGCAGCAATAATTACGCTTTCATTTTTTTCTTATTTAAGTCAGGAATTTAAAGAAAGTAGTACACAAGAAATATCATACAATAAATTTTTGGAGATGATTGAAAAGGATGAAATAAAATCCGTAAAAATACATCCAGATAAATATGTGATTGAACCAAAAGAACAAGAAAATCCACTAATTAAAGTTACTTATTATACTGGTGTAATTGATACAGACACTACAATTACGCAGAAGTTAACGGATAAGAATATTGATACTCGCCGTGTAGTAATTGATACAAGAACAACTTTACTTGATATTATAGTAGTTTATATAATGCCGTTTGTTTTAATCTATGTAGTTATGTGGTTTCTCTTTAAGATGATATCAAAAAGTGGTGGCGGCATGATGGGTGGCGTTGGTAAAAGCAATGCTAAGGTATATGTAGAAAAAGAAACAGGGGTTACCTTTAAAGATGTTGCAGGTCAAGAAGAGGCAAAGGAATCTTTAAAAGAATTAGTTGATTTCCTTCACAATCCTGGTAAATACACTAGAATAGGTGCAAAGCTTCCAAAAGGTGCACTACTTGTAGGACCTCCAGGAACAGGAAAGACATTGCTAGCAAAAGCAGTTGCTGGTGAGGCAAAAGTTCCTTTCTTCTCTCTGTCTGGTTCTGACTTTGTAGAAATGTTTGTTGGTGTAGGTGCATCAAGAGTTAGGGATTTATTTAAGCAAGCACAACAGATGGCACCATGTATTATCTTCATTGATGAAATAGATGCCATAGGTAAAAGTAGAGACAACCACTACGGTGGTGGTAACGATGAACGTGAACAAACTCTAAATCAATTATTATCCGAAATGGATGGTTTTGATACGTCAAAAGGTTTGGTTATATTAGCAGCTACCAACAGGCCAGAAGTACTTGATAAAGCATTACTTCGTCCAGGTCGTTTTGACCGTCGTGTAATTGTAGATAAGCCTGATTTAAAAGGAAGAATAGATATTCTCAAGGTTCATGCGAAAGACGTTCTAATGCATGACTCTGTAGACTTAGCAGAGATTGGTCTAGCAACTTCAGGAGCAGTAGGTTCTGACCTTGCTAATATGATTAATGAGGCTGCAATACTTGCGGTTAAACAAGGTAGAAATGTAGTAACACAAGCAGATTTATTTGAATCTGTTGAAGTTGTTATTGCTGGTAAAGAGAAGAAAGATAGGATTCTTGGCAAAGAAGAAAAGAAAATTGTTGCTTATCATGAGGTTGGTCATGCTTTAGTTACAGCTCTTGAAAAGAATGCAGAGCCAGTACAAAAGATAACCATTGTACCAAGAACTATGGGTTCCCTTGGATATGTAATGCAAGTACCAGAAGAAGAAAAGTACCTTATGAGTAAAGATGAGTTATTAGCTAGAATAGTAACTTTATATGGTGGTAGAGCTGCTGAGAAGTTAGTTTTTAGTTCCATAACAACAGGTGCTTCTAATGATATTGAGAAAGCTACTAGCCTTGCAAGAGCCATGGTTACTCAGTATGGTATGTCTGATAAGTTTGGTTTAATGGGGCTAGAATCAATAGAGAATCGTTACTTAGATGGTAGGGCTGTTTTAAATTGTGGAGATGCAACTGCCGCTGAAATAGATCAAGAAGTTATGAAAATCCTAAAAGAATGTTATCAAAGGGCAGAAGATTTATTAGCAGATAATAGAGAAGTGCTTGATAAAATAGCTGAATTCTTAGTTGAAAAAGAAACCATAACAGGAAAAGAATTTATGGAAATCTATAATCAAATTAAGAATCCAGACATGATAGAAAGTAATGAAACAAAAGAAAATACAGAAGATGTAGAAAAAACAAATAGTAATGAAGTAATTGAAGAAGGTAAGAATATTACCCGTATTGATTTTACAGAATAAAGAAAAGAAGGGTTTGTGAAGATAGTTATAAATATCTTTATAAACTCTCTTTTTTCTTTCTATTTAGCAGTTGTTTTGGTATTATAGTAAGTGGAGAAAGAAGAATAAAGAAATTTAGTATAATATTCATATGAAATTAATATAAATAAAGAGTTTCCTAGTTGTCTATTAAATAATAGGTATTTGCGAAACTTCAAAAGTGTCAATATTTCATATGTGCTTTATACAATTCCGGAGCGTAAGTTAAGCGGAATGAGCGTTGTAGCGGAGGAATTTGTATAAAGTGTATATGAAATTCGTACAATAAAGAGTTTCGCAATTACCTATACAACATTTAAAGGGGAAAGGAGTTAGAAGGAAAACATGTTTTTTGATATAGAAGAGGAACTAAAAAAACTACCAAATAAACCTGGCGTATATATTATGCACGATGAGCATGATACTATCATTTATGTCGGAAAAGCTATTAATCTAAAGAATCGTGTGCGCCAGTATTTTCAAAGTAGTAGAAATATGACCACCAAGATTCAGCAAATGGTTAGTAGAATTAAGTATTTTGAATACATTATTACAGATTCAGAACTTGAAGCCCTAGTGCTTGAATGTAATTTAATAAAAGAACATAGACCCAAGTATAATACTATGCTAAAGGATGATAAGAATTATCCGTATATTAAGATTACAGTTGGTGAAACATATCCAAGAGTATTAATGGCAAGGGAAAGAGGAAAAGATAAAGCTAAATATTTTGGTCCTTATACTAATATGAAAGCAGTTAAAGATACCATAGAATTAATACGAAAAATATATTCTACAAGGACGTGTAATCGTAATCTGCCAAAAGACATAGGGAAAGAAAGACCTTGCTTGTATTATCATATAAAACAGTGTAAAGCCCCTTGCCAAGGCTATATATCTGAAGAAGAGTATAGAAAGTCAATCAATGAAGTAATAGAATTCTTAAATGGTAACTATTCTATTGTAACAAGAGGATTAGAAGAAAAGATGAAAGAAGCAGCTATGAATATGGAATATGAAAGTGCTGCTGAATATAGAGACTTATTAAATAGTATAAAACAGATTTCACAAAAACAAAAAATTAATGGTGATGTGGAAGATAGAGATATTTTAGCACTTGCTACTGCAGCGGGAGAGGCAGTTGTTCAAGTATTCTTCATTCGAAGTGGTAAGTTAATAGGTAGAGAGCATTTTTATCTAACTGGTGTAGAACACGAAACTAGAAGTGATATTATGACAAGTTTTGTGAAACAATTTTATGCAGGAACACCATATGTCCCAAGAGAATTAATACTTGGTGATCCAATTGAAGATAGGGAAGTAATCGAAGAATTATTAACATCAAAACGTGGACAAAAGGTATATATAAAGATACCTGTAAAAGGGGATAAAGAAAAGCTTGTAGAACTAGCTAGAAAGAATGCATCTCTAGTACTACAACAAGATTCTGAAAAGATTAAAAGGGAAGAGGCTAGAACAGTTGGCGCCTTACGTGAAATCGCTGATATGTTAGAACTTCCAGGATTGCAAAGAATTGAGTCGTTTGATATATCAAATACTAGTGGGTTTGAATCCGTAGGTTCTATGGTCGTTTATGAAAAAGGAAAACCAAAGAGAAATGACTATCGTAAATTCAAAATAAAATGGGTGAAGGGAGCTGATGATTATGCTTCTATGAATGAAGTATTAACAAGAAGATTTACCCATGGTATGAGAGAAGATGAGGAATTAAAAAGTAAAAATTTAGATAAGGAATTTGGAAGTTTTAATCGCTATCCAGATCTAATTATGATGGATGGTGGTAAGGGGCAAGTAAATGTAGCTCTAAAAGTTTTAGATAGATTAGGCTTAAATATTGCCGTATGTGGTATGGTGAAAGATGATAATCATAGAACGAGAGGTCTATATTATAATAATGAGGAAATACCAATTAATAAAAGTAGTGAAGCCTTTAAATTAATAACAAGAATTCAAGATGAGACCCACCGTTTTGCTATAGAATATCATAGGAGTTTGAGAGGAAAGAGCCAAGTTCGTTCTATTTTGGATGATATTAATGGAATAGGAGCTACAAGGCGAAGAGCGTTAATGAAGCATTATGCTTCTATTGAAGCAATAAAAGAAGCAAGTATTGAAGAATTAGCCAAAGTGGAATCCATGAATATAAAAAGTGCCACGCAGGTGTATGATTTCTTCCATAAACAAAAAACGTCAGATCCACTAGAGTAATAACTAGGTTTTCTATAAGTAAAGGGAGAATGCTTATTTATCTTGTTTACAGTAATGCCCCCAATATGATAGAATAAAGCTGATTATTTGAATTGTTTTTTGTAAATGGATTGATAAAGAAAGGAAAATATTATGTATACGGTTCAGCTGTCACAGTTAATAGAAAAGATTAATTTAGAAAATGTTACTCCGGACATAGATGTGGGTCATATTAAGATAAGCCAACCAGAGGTAAATCGTCCAGCATTGCAACTAGCAGGATTTTTTGATTATTTTGATTCTGATCGCATTCAAATTATTGGAAATGTAGAATATGCATATATGCAGAAGATGGAAAAAGATCATGGAATTGAAATTATGACAAAGCTTTTAGATTGTAAAGTTCCATGTATAGTATTCTGTAGAAATATAGAAGTATTACCAGAACTGATTGAACTAGCTACAAAAAAGGGAGTTCCATTATTAAGAACAAGTAAGACTACCTCATCGTTTATGGCAGAAGTAATACGTTGGCTTAACGTTGAATTAGCACCAAGAATATCAATCCATGGAGTATTAGTAGATGTATATGGTGAAGGTATATTAATCATGGGTGAGAGTGGAATTGGTAAAAGTGAAGCAGCCCTTGAGTTAATTAAAAGAGGTCACCGCCTAGTTACTGATGATATTGTTGAGATAAAAAAAGTTAGTGATGAAACTTTAATCGGTATGGCACCGGATATAACAAGGCATTTTATTGAACTTAGAGGAATTGGCATTATCGATGTTAAGACTCTATTTGGCGTTGAAAGTGTTAAGAATACTCAATCCATTGATTTAGTAATAAAGTTAGAAGAGTGGAATAAGGATAGAGAGTATGATAGATTAGGACTTGATGAAAATTATATTGAATTTTTAGGTAATAAGGTTGTATGTCATTCCATACCTATTAGACCTGGTCGTAATTTAGCAATCATTTGTGAATCCGCAGCAGTTAATTATAGACAAAAGAAAATGGGGTATAATGCTGCTCAAGAATTATATAATAGAGTAACGAATAATTTAATGAAAAAGAATAAAAGTACAGAGGAATAACTAAAGTAAAGGTAGAGGTGAGACTTATGGGAAAGGTATGTTTTGGTATCGATATTGGTGGTACATCCGTAAAACTTGGTTTTTTTACGTATGAAGGTGAACTTTTAAGTAAATGGGAGATTCCTACTAGAACTGAAAATAGTGGGGATTACATATTAGAAGATGTAGCAAAATCAATTAATTTGTTTATAATAGACAATAATATAAACAAAGAAGATATTATAGGGATTGGTATAGGAGTTCCAGGGCCTGTAACAGAAGATGGAACAGTACATCAATGTGTTAATTTAGGTTGGGGCGTATTAAATGTAGCTCATAAAATGGAAGAATTAACTGGTTTTAAAACAAAAGTAAACAACGATGCTAATGTAGCTGCTCTTGGAGAAATGTGGCAAGGTGGAGGAAAAGGTTATAAGAGCCTTATTATGGTTACACTTGGAACTGGAGTTGGTGGCGGAGTTATTATAAATAATGAAATTATTACAGGTACAACAGGGGCTGCTGGTGAATTAGGCCATATTAAGGTTAATACTAAAGAAGTGAATACTTGTGGATGTGGTAATAGAGGATGCTTAGAGCAATATGCTTCTGCCACAGGAATTGTAAGAGAAGCAAATCGATTATTAAAAGAGACAAGTGAAAAATCCTCTTTAAGAACATTAGATAACATAACTGCAAAAGATATTTTTGCTCATGCAAAAGATGGAGATAATATTGCGAAAGAAGCAGTAGAGATACTTGGTGAATATTTAGGGGTAGCATTATCCAATGTAGCAGCGGTAGTTGATCCAGAAGTATTTGTAATTGGTGGTGGTGTTTCTAAGGCAGGAGACATATTAATATCTACAATTAAAAGACATTATGAAAAAAATGTTATGTATGCCTTAAAGAATAAAGAATTTGTGTTAGCTAAACTTGGTAATGACGCGGGTATTTATGGCAGTGCAAAATTGCTTTTATAGTTGTTAGTGTTAATAATTTTGACAAGATGTTCATAATTTGATAGTATACAAACTATAAAGAGAATCATATATATAGCTTAAATAAATAAAAGGAATTGTTAAAGATGAATGAGAAAATGATGTTAAATGGGTTATTTTATCAAAAGCTAAAAGGTATATTAAATGAAAGTCAAATATTGATAGACGAACCTCTGAAAAAGCATACCACGTTTGAAGTAGGTGGGCCTGCAAGTTTTCTTATTTTGCCAGATAATATATCACAAATAGAAGAAAGCGTTAAATTATGTAAGAAGGAAAACATACCTTTTTATGTAATTGGAAACGGGAGTAATCTATTAGTAAGCGATAAAGGTTATACAGGTGTAATTATTAAAATAGGTAAAAATTATAGCGACATTACAATAACAAAATGCGATGAAGAATCTGAGATAGAGAAATATATAGTAAAAGCCAAAGCAGGTGTTTTACTCTCAGACTTATCAGAGACAATAGCAGAACATGAACTAACAGGATTTGAATTTGCAGCAGGAATTCCAGGCACCTTAGGTGGAGCTGTTACAATGAATGCAGGGGCATATGATGGGGAGATAAAAGATTCCATTCTAGGTTGCACCGTTATGGATACAGAGGGCAATATATATAAACTGCAAAAAGATGAATTAGAGCTTGGTTATCGTAAGAGTATCATTCAAGAGAAGCATTATATTGTACTTGAAGCTTCATTTTTATTTGAAAAAGGTGTCTTAAAGGATATAAAAGATAAAATAAATGATCTTAATAATAGACGAGCAGAAAAGCAACCTTTAGATTATCCCAGTGCTGGTAGCACCTTTAAAAGACCAGTAGGATATTATGCATCCAAATTGATTATGGATTCAGAACTTAGAGGCTTTCGCTATGGCAATGCTTGTGTTTCAGAAAAACATTGCGGATTTGTAATTAATTTAGGTGGTGCCACAGCATTTGAGATTATTACATTAATTCATAAAATAATTGATATTGTTTTTGAAAAATATGGTGTTATACTTGAACCAGAAGTAAAACTTTTAGGAGAGTTTTAAGACTTGGAGGATACTATGAGATTGATTATTATTACAGGAATGTCTGGAGCAGGTAAAAGTTCTGTTTTAAAGATGTTTGAGGATGCAGGATATTTCTGCATTGATAATCCTCCTATACAGTTAATACAAAAATTTGTACAGTTAACTCATAATACGAATGAAAATTTTGATAGAGTAGCTATGTGTATTGATATACGTAGTGGAGAAGGAATCGAAGAATTAGATTCTGTGTTAGAACAAATTAAATTAGACGGATATCCTTATGAAATCTTATTCTTAGATGCTAGTACAGAAGTATTGGTGAAAAGGTTCAAAGAAACAAGAAGAAACCACCCGTTAACAGGCATAGGGCGAGTTGATGCAGGAATTGAAGTTGAAAGAAGTAAATTAGAATTCATAAAGAAAAAAGCTGATGTAATACTTGATACAAGCCAGTTATTAATACGAGAGTTAAAAACACAAATAGATAAAATATATGTAAACAATGAATCATATAAAAACTTTTTTATAACTATATTATCCTTTGGCTTTAAATATGGGATTCCAATGGATTCAGACTTAGTGTTTGATGTGAGGTTTTTACCGAACCCATATTATATTCCTGAATTAAAGATGCAAACGGGTAATGATGAACCTGTGAAAAACTATGTGTTACAATCACATATGTCAACTGTATTTCTAGAAAAGCTACTTGATATGATTAAATTTTTAATACCTAATTATATTGAAGAGGGTAAGAATCAATTGGTAATAAGCATAGGATGTACAGGAGGAAAACATCGTTCTGTTACAATGGCAAATGCTTTATCCGAGAGTCTAATTGGTTTACATTATGGAATAAAAGTGGAACATAGAGATATTGAAAAGGATACGAGGAGATAATCATGTCATTTTCAAAAAAAGTAAAAGATGAATTATCAAAGCAAATAAGTCAAGCAAGACATTGTCAAATAGCTGAGTTGTCTGCAATAATAAGTCTATGTGGACGTATAATAATAACTGAAAGAAATAGGTATATATTAAAAATTCATACAGAAAATATAACTGTTGCAAGAAAGTACTTTACTTTAATAAAAAAAACATTTAATATTAATACAGAAATTTGTATTAAAAGAAACCCTATGTTAAAGAAAAGTAAGATCTATAGCCTAATTATTATGGAACATTCTACTGTTATAAAAATATTACAAGCTACTAAGTTATTGGATGATAATAGAGAAATTGGGGAGAATTTATCAGTACTTAATAATATTGTAATACAAAATGCTTGTTGTAAAAGGGCATTTATCAGAGGTGCTTTTCTAGCTACAGGTTCTATGAGTGATCCAGAGAAAACATATCACTTAGAGATAGTAGCGCCAAATGAAGCGAAAGCAAAGCAGTTACAAGATATAATTAATACCTTTAATATTGATGCAAAAATAGTGATTAGAAAACGTTATAATGTAGTTTATGTAAAAGAAGGTTCTCAAATCGTTGATTTGTTAAATGTAATGGAAGCACATGTTGCGTTAATGAATCTGGAAAATGTTAGAATATTAAAAGAAATGAGAAATTCAATTAATAGACAAGTTAATTGCGAAGCGGCAAATATTAATAAAACAGTAACAGCAGCTTCAAAGCAAATAGAAGACATTATATATATCAGAGATAAAATTGGTCTTAGTGAATTATCGGACGGATTGAATGAAATAGCTATATTGCGAATAGAATATCCGGAATCTTCCTTGAAAGAACTAGGGGATTTACTTACCCCACCAATAGGAAAATCAGGTGTGAATCACAGATTACGCAAATTAAGTTTATTAGCTGATAATATAAGAGAACAAAAGGAGGAAGTAAAATTATGATAACAAAAAAGATCTTAATTAAAATCCCAACAGGATTGGAGGCTAGACCAGTAGCCTTATTAGTGCAGGTGGCTAGCCAATACGAAAGTAATATTTATGTAGAATGTGAAGAAAAAAGAGTAAATGCAAAAAGTATTATGGGGATGATGAGTCTTGCACTTGCAGCAGGAGAAGAAGTAACAGTGATTGCAGATGGTTCTGATGAAGAAGTTGCAATGGAAAATATAGAGAAATACTTAAGTAGTAAATAATAATGATTTAATTAATAAATGAAGTAAGTAAATAAAAAAATAGTAATCAATTACTAAAAAGACCTAAAATACATATCATGTGTTTTGGGTCTTTTTTTAGATAGTCTATAAAGTTAATGAAAATGTAAAGAATATGGGTATTATATATGATATAATGTTATCTAATATTGGAATTAGGAGGGGAGGAACTATATAATGAAAAATACGGGGAATAATAGAAAAAATAAAAATCATAGAGCTCTAAAAATATTAGTAACAGAAGTTATAGTGATTATATTATTAATTATAGCTTATTTTATGTTTAATAATATAAATAGAGGAAATAAAAATCCGAAAGAACCATCCATAGTTAACAATGAGGCGGGAAGTAAGGAACAACCAGAAGTAACATTAACACCAGAAGAATTAGAACAAAAAAGATTGGAAGAAGAGCAAAAGAAGATTGAGGAAGAAATTGTTCAAATCAAAGCAGAAGCCAAACTTTTAGCATTAGGGTATGATTATGATAGTGCAATTGAAAAAATTAAAAGCTTTTCAGGCGATTATATAGAGCATCAAGAACTTACAGAGTTAGTTGCTTCTTATGAAGCTACAAAGGCTACCTTAGTCCCACTAGGTGCATATAAATCAGTAGATGAAGTTAATCATATATTTTTTCATTCATTAATAGCAGATACGACCAAGGCCTTTGATGGTGATTTTGATAGTAATGGATATAATTATTATATGACCACAGTTTCAGAGTGTATTGAGATGTTTAATCAAATGTATGAAGATGGGTATGTTTTAGTTAGTATTCATGATGTAGCTAAGAAGGTAACAGCAGAAGACGGCACAGTGAAATATGTAAGTGGGGATATTATGCTTCCTCCAGATAAAAAGCCATTTGTTATATCACAAGATGATGTTAACTATTATGATTATATGGATGGAGATGGATTTGCATCAAGGATAGTAATTGATGAAAATGGTAGACCGCAGGCTGAGATGATATTAGAGGATGGAAGGGTAGTAGTCGGAGATTATGATTTAGTACCTGTCCTTGAAACATTTATTGCAGAGCACCCTGACTTCTCTTATAAAGGTGCAAGAGGTATTTTAGCTTTAACAGGATATGAAGGTTCCTTAGGATATCGAACAGATGATAAAACTTCTCCTACGTATGAACAAGATAAGGAAACAGTAAAAGAAGTAGCAAAAGTGTTAAAAGAGTGGGGATGGGAATTTGCATCACATAGTTATGGACATCGTAACATGGGAACTTGCTCCTATACCTTTTTAGTAAATGATACTAATAGATGGCTAGAAGAGGTTGGAACGCTTATAGGGCCTACGGATGTATATATTTTCCCATATGGAATTGATATTGAAACTACCATGGGGAATTATCAAACTAATAAATATGATTATCTAAAAGAAAAGGGATTTGATTATTACTGTGGCGTATTTAAAAGTCCATGGATCCAAGTGAAATCTGATTATGTAAGAATGACAAGACGTCCTCTAGATGGGCAAGCAATGCTACAATTTCCTGAAAGACTTACTGACTTATTTGACTTATCCACATTAATAGATAAAGCAAGACCAGCATTAAAATAAATCAATCATAGAAACCTTAGACTTTTATAAATTAAATGGCTAAGGTTTTTTACTATTTTGTATTTTTATGATATAATATCCATGTTAAGTAAAGAAATTGAACTAAGTTTTAATAAACTATACATGAAATACTGCATTAGTTAGGATTGGAGCTGTCATAGAAACGCAGCATGGAGGAAATATGAGTTTTACACATTTACATGTTCATACAGAATATAGTTTGCTGGATGGTTCTGGTAAGATTAAAGAAATGGTTGCAAGAACCAAAGAACTTGGAATGGATAGCCTTGCGATAACCGATCATGGGGTTATGTATGGAGTTATTGATTTTTATAGGGCCTGTTTAGCAGAGGGAATTAAACCAATTATAGGATGTGAAGTATACGTTGCCCCAAATTCAAGGCTTGATCGGGAAGCTAATTCTTCAGATGAAAGATATCATCATTTAGTTTTATTAGCAGAGAATAATACAGGATACTCTAACTTAATGAAAATAGTATCAACAGGTTTTTTAGAAGGATTTTATTATAAACCAAGAGTGGATTATGAAATACTAGAAAAGTACAGTGAAGGTATTATTGGTTTAAGTGCTTGTCTTGGTGGAGAGGTAGCTAGTAATCTTAGAAAAGGGTTTTATGAAGAAGGAAAGAGGGCAGCACTTGCTCTTCAAAATATATTTGGAGTAGGAAATTTCTTTTTAGAGTTGCAAGATCACGGCATTCCTGAACAAAGAACGGTTAATCAAGGACTTATGAGAATGAGTAGTGAAACAAAGATTCCATTAGTAGCTACTAACGACATTCATTATACTTATGAAAGTGATGCCCAGGCACATGATGTTCTTTTATGTATACAAACGCAAAAGAAAGTATCAGATGAGAATCGTATGCGTTATGAGGGAGGACAATATTTCATTAAATCTCCTAGAGAGATGGAGGAATTATTTCCTTATGCTAAAGAAGCGTTAATAAATACAGCTGATATTGCAAAGCGTTGTAATGTTACCATAGAATTTGGAGAATATAAACTTCCTGTGTTTGATGTACCTACTGGATATACAGCATTTGAGTATTTAAAAAAGTTATGTTATGAAGGTTTATATAAAAGATATGAGAATCCATCGCAAGAATTAATAGATAGATTAGAATATGAAATTGAAACCATACGTAGTATGGGATTTGTAGACTATTTCTTAATCGTAGGAGATTTTATAAAGTTTGCTAAAGATAATGATATTATCGTTGGACCTGGTAGAGGTAGTGCAGCGGGTAGTATTGTATCTTATTCCCTTGGTATTACAGATATAGATCCAATTAAGTATAATCTTTTATTTGAACGTTTCCTTAATCCAGAACGTATATCCATGCCCGATATTGATATTGATTTCTGTTTTGAAAGAAGACAAGAAGTAATAGACTATGTAGTTAATAAGTATGGTAAAGATAGAGTAGTGCAAATTGTAACATTTGGAACCATGGCTGCAAGAGGTGCAATAAGAGACGTAGGAAGGGCACTTGATTTAGGGTATTCACAGGTAGATGTAGTAGCTAAAATGATACCAAATGAACTAGGTATTACAATAGAAAAAGCCTTGAAGCAGAATAGAGAGTTAAGAGAGCTCTATGAATCGGATGAAGATGTGAAGTCTTTAATTGATATGTCAATGAGACTAGAAGGACTTCCAAGACATACCTCCATGCATGCAGCAGGTGTTGTTATTAGTAAGGACCCTATTACAGAATATGTTCCAGTATCAAGATCTTCCGATGATTCTGTTACGACTCAGTTTCCAATGACTACACTAGAAGAACTTGGATTACTAAAAATGGACTTTTTAGGTCTTAGAACCTTAACTGTGATACAAAATGCGGTTCGTCTAGTTAATAAGAATAAAAGCCCAGATGAATTATTAAATATGGACAAGATAAATTATGAGGATGAAGCTGTATACGCACTTATTTCTTCTGGTAAAACAGATGGCATTTTTCAACTTGAAAGTGCTGGTATGAAAAGCTTTATGAAGGAACTAAAGCCCAAAAGCCTAGAGGATGTTATTGCTGGAATCTCTTTATATCGCCCAGGTCCAATGGATTTTATACCAAAATATATCAAAGGTAAAAATGAATCTGATAGTATTGTCTATGAGTGTAAACAATTAGAACCTATTTTATCACCTACTTATGGTTGTATTGTGTATCAAGAACAGGTTATGCAGATTGTTAGGGAATTAGCTGGATATAGTTATGGTAGAAGTGATTTAGTTCGTAGAGCCA
>JAEWHU010000284.1 GCA_023387635.1 Bacillota bacterium | reverse complement strand
GATCAGGGCCTCCCGGTTTATCAATACATGACAGCATGGCCAGCATCCAGTGTGCAAGCTCAGACATGGGATATTGAACTGCTTAAGAGAATTGGTGATGCAGTAGGAACTGAAATGGAAGAAATCGGATGCACACTCTGGCTGGCTCCAGCATTGAATATCAGACGTAATCCTTTATGCGGACGTAATTTTGAGTATTATTCGGAAGATCCATTGATTTCAGGAACCATGGCAACCGCCATTTCAGGTGGCGTTCAAAGTCATGCAGGAGTCGGCGTGGTTGCAAAGCATTTTGCATGCAATAATCAGGAAGATAACCGTAACCATGTATCGGAGAATGTGACAGAACGTGCACTTAGAGAAATCTATCTAAGAGGTTTCTCGATGGTAGTTAAGAGAGCAAAACCATGGGCAATGATGACTTCGTACAATAAGATAAACGATGTATATACAGCGAATAGTTATGGACTTTTGACGAAGGTATTAAAGAATGAATGGGGATTTGATGGTTTGGTTATGACGGACTGGGGAGCAGCAGGTAGTGATTGTGCAGACTATGGAGCATGTCCCGCTTCTGGAAATGATCTGATTATGCCAGGTGATGATGCTGCCAAAAAAGGACTTCTTGATGCAATAGAACAGGGAAAGCTGTTAGAAGAAGATCTTCGTAATAGTGCGATACGTGTTATGAATATGATTTTTGAAAGTAAAGTTGTGAAGGAATTATAGGAGAAAGATTTGTGCTACGCACAAAGTCTCCAGATTTTGAAAGGAGTGTGGTTGTAAATATGACACAAAAAGGATTTAAAGATGATTTCTTGTGGGGAGCGGCTTCCGCATCTGCACAGATAGAAGGTGGATATCATAGTGATGGAAGGACAGATAGTATCTGGGATGTGGCTTCAGCAAAAAAAATAAAAAATGGTGAGAATTGTCATGTGGCATGTGATCATTATCATCACTATAAAGAAGATGTGGCAATGATGGCAAAGATGGGGCTGAAATCGTATCGATTCTCCATCAGCTGGTCACGTGTAATTCCAGAAGAAGGAAAAGTAAATCAAAAAGGAATTCAGTTCTATAGTGATCTGGTGGACGAACTTCTCGCAGCAGGAATCGAACCACTTGTAACAATCTATCATTGGGATCTGCCAGTGTGGTTATATGAAAAGGGTGGATGGAAGAGTCAAAAGATTGCTAATTATTTTACAGAATATACGAAAGTAATTGTGGAAGCATTGTCTGACAGGGTTACTTACTGGTTAACCATGAACGAACCTCAATGTTTTATTATGAATGGATATATGCAGGGGATGCATGCTCCATTTAAGCGTGATTATCTTTCTTTATCAAAGTTGACACGTAATTGTATGTTTGCTCATGGGGATGCTGTAAAGGTAATTCGTAAATATGCAACGAAGACCCCAAAGGTTGGAATAGCAATGGCAGCAGGATCATTTGCACCAGAGTATGAGACTCCAGAACTTATCGAGGAAGCAAGACGTAAAAGCATGGAAGAAGGAATTGGATTAATGAACAATCGCTGGTGGATGGACCCGATTTTAGCAGGGAAACCTGTGACTGCGTATGGAATCTACCATTCTAAGCAGAAGGATATGGAACGTATTTGTCAGCCACTTGATTTTGTGGGCTTGAATTGCTATGAACCATTTAATCATGCCGCATGGGGTGGAGATGGACCAGCGGCAACTGGCGCTGCTAAAACGTCAATGGGATGGACTGTAGATGGAAGAACCCTGTACTGGACACCGAAATTTGTATATGAGCGTTATCATCTTCCAATCATGATTACTGAGAATGGAATGGCAGATAATGATTTTGAATGTCTTGATGGCGAGGTTCATGATCCACAACGAATTGATTTTATGCATCGTTATCTTTCCCAATTAAAACGAGCAGCAGAAGAAGGTATTCCGGTGATTGGATATCAGCATTGGTCAGTAATGGACAATTTTGAATGGGCAGAAGGGTACGATCCAAGATTTGGACTAATTTATATTGATTATCCGACAGGTAAAAGAATCATGAAGGATTCCGCGATGGAATACAAGAAAATTATAGAGAGCAATGGCTCAAATATTGAGGACGGAATTTAGTTGGTTGCGGTGAATACCCTGCTTATATCGCCTGTGCTCTATCTAAGTATTAATACAAAATATCATAAATTACAATACGAAGAATAAATCACATTTTATGTTCCATGAATTGCATATTGTGCACATAAGGAAAATGTACAAATAGAAAACGGAGGTTTTTAATGAAGGAAATTCAGCTGTTACGTAAAGGAATATTTGAAAAACCGTTTATGGATTCAAGAGTGAAGTCTAGAACGGTAACAAACAAAGAATTAATTCTGGGACATTTACTTGGACCATTAGGATTAATTTTTGTAGTAAATACTATAATGGCATTAGTCGAGAAATTCTTCACACAGCAAGTAGGAGCCATGTATGGAACATCAAATGTAGAAATGATTCAAGTTATGGGTGGTAGATATGGAATCGTTATGACCATTGCAAAAATTCTTGCAGTTTTTATTGGTCTATTTAATGGATGGCTAATTGGTCATACCAAATCCAGACAGGGACGTTTACGTCCTTGGTATCTGATTTTTGGATTTATGACCATAATTCTTGGATGCTTATTATTTTTATTTCCTGGAAATTCATTGGGAGAAAGTTATTGGTATTATTTTTTCTTCTTGATTATATGCTATAACACAGTTGGTTCCTGCTACTTTCATTTGTTTCGAGATACGATTGTGTCATTAACTACAAGAAATCCAGGCGATAAGGCTAGAATTCAGTTTGTTCGAAAAATGTCATGGACATTAATTTCTGGAATTGTGATTGGAATGCTTATTAGCATGGTAGTGCTTCCTATGTGGTTAGAACAGGATATTAATGGTTATCCAATCCTGATGATTACATTATCCTTGATTGCAATTCCGCTTTTATTATTAGAATATTTCTATACAAAAGAAAGAATTTCAGAAGAAATAGCAGAAAATGAAGGAAGTAAGAATGTAAATAATATACCGCTGGGAGATCAGTTAAAAGCACTGTTTACAAATAAGTATTTTGTGATTTTGATTACTATCGCAACTGTCGCTGGAATTGTAGATAATTTTAAAGGCGGAAATGTACAATATTTTTACATCAAATATCTTTTAGGTGGAGCAGAGAATCCAATGATGTATACCATTTATCAGGTAGCAACAGGAGTACCGCTTGGTCTTGGAGCAATTGTAGCATATCCTATCTCAAAAAAATATGGAATCAAGAATGTGACTGTAGTTGGATTTGCCTTTGTTCTCATTGGAAGTATTTTAGGTTGGGCTAATTCGTCTAATATACCTATTGCTATGGTAGCAGGATTTATAAGACAAATGGGAATGGTTCCAAGCGCTTACATTTTTCCCATTTTAATGTGCTATGCTTATGATAGTATAGAACATAATTCGCGTTTACGATTAGAAGGATTAATGGGAGTTGCTATTATTTTAGCAATTCAGAGTGCTATTTGTGCACCATTTGCAGGTGGATATGAGTCTTCTATTTTAAAACTAGGGTTTGTAGATGTGAATGGAGTGATACCAAATATTGATGTTATTAATTTCATGGCTTTATCTTTTTATTTGTTGGATATTATTCTTGCAATCTTCTTTTTGGTATTGTTACCAATGGTAGATGTAGAGAAGAAAATACCTCAGATCAATGCAGAGCTTCTGGAGCGGAGAAAGCAGGAAATGCTGGCTCGAGGTGAAGCGTGGATTACACCAGAGGAATTAGAAAGAAGAGCATTAGAAGTTGCAAAGATTGAGGCAGAGGAGAATCGTATTGCAGATTTGAAAGAAATGTGCTTGAAAAAAGGCTTAAGCTTTGAAAAGGAAAATCAAAAATATTTAAAGAAGCAGACGGCAAAGGAAGCAAAAGCCGCAAAGAAAATGAAGAATCGATAAATTCTATTTGATTGAAGGAGAATGTGATATGAATCATTTATCAAGAGTTAAGGTCGAACATATGGACAATCCAATAGGAATTGACTCACAGTATGTAGGTGTAACGTGGAACATAAAAGATAAAACGAATCAGATTGCTTTTCAAGTCTTTGCAAAAGGTCATTATGGAACATCTTGGGACAGTGGAATAGTTCGGGACCACAGAATGAGTTGCAGAATAGAGCAGTTATTTCAAAGTCGTGAGATGGTTCATGTTCAAATCTGGTCTTGGGAGAAGGAAGAAGAAGTAGGCAACCAGCATACAGTATCAGGCGAAGCATACTATGAGATAGGACTTGGCGAGAAGGATTGGTGCGCTTCTTGGATTAATCCAGAAATTTATATTCCTGATGATACAAAAGAACGCCCTGGAAGTTATTTGAAAAACACATTTTTCGTGAGTGAAAGTGAGCTTAATAAGAAGGCTAGAATCTATGTAACAAGTCACGGGATTTACAATATCTGGATCAATGGAATTCATATAGATGGATTCGAAATGGCTCCAGGCACGACTCAGTACGATAAAATTATGCCTTATCAGACCTTTGATGTTGGCTCATATTTAAAGGCAGGAATGAATCAAATCCTAGTAACTCTTGGAAATGGATGGTGGAGAGGAAGAATCTCTTTTGATGGATTAAAAAATCAGTTTGGAAATGATGTTGCACTTCTTCTTCAACTGGAGTTGGATGAAAAATGTGTTCTGAAATCAGATGATTCATGGAGAGCAACACAGCATGGACCACTTCGTGATACTGACAATATGGATGGGGAAATCTACGATGCGAGATTAGAAGAAAATCTGTCTAATAATGCGGTAGATTGGCACGAAGTTCAAATGGAGTCGTTTCCACTTTCCAATATACATAATATGAAATGTCCAGCACCAATCTGTCAGGAACAGTTCATTCCTATTATACTAACTACACCAGCCGGAGAACAGGTACTGGATTTTGGTCAGAACATTGCAGGAGTAATTGAATTTAAATTCATTGCGGAATCTGGTTCTACCTATGTATTCACACACGGGGAAACATTGGATATAAATGGTAATTTTACCACTCGAAATTTTCAGAGCGGAAGATATTGTTGTTTACAAAGGATTATCTACATCACAAGAGAGGGTGAGAATTCTTATAGACCAAGAAATACATTTATGGGATTTCGTTATGTGAAAGTAGAAGGTATGAAGGATGTTAATCCAGAAGATTTTCGAGCATATGCCATTTATACGGATCTTGAGATAACGGCTAAGTTTCATTGTGGAAATTCTCTTGTTAATCAACTGTTTCAAAACGCGATGTGGAGTCTGAAAGGTAATCTTCTCGATATTCCAACGGATTGTCCAACACGCGAAAAAAGTGGATTTTCTGGTGATCTGCAAGCATATACTTTTACATTTTTATACATGATGGATGCCTACCCGATTCTGCAGAAATTTATACGAGATCAGGCTTCTAGTCAGTACGAGGATGGGTGTGTGAAGCAAATTGCTGCAGATCCAAGACCTCGTTCACTATGGGATGGTGGAGCTGGATGGTGTGATTCCTTTGAAATAATTCCAAATCTTGTAGATACACGATATCAGGAGAATTTATTTTCCGAATACTATACAGAAATAAAAAAGTGGGTAGATTTCTTATTGAAGCGAGCACAGGAAAAAACCCGTTTATGTCATAAATGTAATCCATATCACAAATATCTAGTTGATACAGGAATTCATTGGGGAGAATGGCTAGAACCAGGCTCTAAAACATGGAAACAGTGGATGAAAATGCAGATGTTTGGAGAAACAGAAGTAGCAACGGCATATCTTTCTTATGCTTGTAGAATATTTTCTGAGGAAGCAGGGAGAAGAGGTAAGGAAGCTGATTACGTATTTTACAAGGAGAAAGGACAACTTGCATCAAAAGCATATCATTTTGGGTTCGTAAAGCGTGGTAAGATAAAATCAAAAAGGATGTGCCGTTACATTCGACCGATTGTACTTGGAATTCTTTCAAAAACTGAATGTAAGGATGCTGCCAAACAGTTAAACCAATTGGTAATCCAAAATAAATATCATTTAAATACGGGTTTCCTTACGACCCATGAATTGTGTCGAACCTTATCCGATTATGGATACGTGGATACTGCATATCGTCTTTTGCTGAATGAAGAAAAACCGGGCTGGCTTTATTCTGTAAAGAAAGGAGCAACTTCCATTTTAGAAAACTGGGAGGGATTTCAGGAAGACGGAGAAATAAAGGATTCCTTTAATCATTATTCTTACGGAGCAATTGCTGGATGGCTTATGGATAGCGCTGCTGGAATTCGTGTAGAAAACGGAAGAATTACGATTGCACCTAAGACATCAAAAGAACTAAAAGAATTGAAGGCAGAATATTTATCTCCGCTGGGGCAGATTGTAAGCGAGTGGAAATATGAAGGGAGTTGTATTAATTATACGTTTGACATTCCAGGGAATACAGAGGCTTTCATTATGTTAGAAGATGGTACAGAAAAAGTGATAGGCCCTGGAAGAACGAATTTATCAATTGTGAGATGAAGATTTAATCTGTTTAGTGGTGTTTCTTCCAGTATTGTATGGGAGTGGCACCGTGTTTTATTGAACAGGTTTTGAAAGTAGAATTGATTGATTAAAAGGAGAAAAAATGGAGGAACTAAATAATTTACCGAAATGGGAAGACCTTTCTATAATTAGTCAGAATAAAGAAGATGGACATGCAATAGCTTTTGCATATGATACGGAAACAGAAGCTGTAAATTTTAAAAGCTCTAAATTTAAGTATTCATTAAATGGAGAGTGGAGATTTTACTATCAAAAAGGCGCTGAATTGCCATCGAAAATAACAAATGCAGAAACAGATGATTCGTGTTGGGACATGATAACAGTCCCAAGTGTATGGCAAATGAAGGGATATGGTTTGCCATATTATTTTGCTTCTTCTTACCCTCAGGCAATTAATACCAAAAAAAAGATGATTCCACATATTAGTCATGAGCTTCAAGAGGTGGGAGTATATCGAAGAACCTTCGAATTACCGGAACATTTTAATGGGCAAGAGTTATTTTTGCATTTTGGTGCAGCAAAGGCAGCCATAGAAGTTTATATCAATGGTCAATACGTTGGATATTCACAGGGGTCGATGACACCACATGAGTTTAATGTTACGAATGTAGTTAAGGAAGGCATTAACCAGGTAACAGCAATTGTTTGGAGATATTCTGACGGCACTTATCTGGAAGATCAGGATATGTGGTTCTTCAGTGGTATTTACCGAGAAGTATATTTGTATGCGGAACCTAAAATTACAATACGTGATTTTTATATGACTGCAGAATTTGATGAATATTTACAAGATGCAAATGTAAATTTATCTTTATATCTAAAAAACTATCAAAGTTCAGGAACAATGCAGGTTAAGGCATCAATTCCCTCCTTGAATATAGAATTAGGACGACAGTGTCTTGAAATCCAACAATCAGCGGAGATTGAATTAAGTACTCTGGTTAAAAAGCCAGCTAAATGGAGCCACGAACAACCAAACCTTTATACAGTTTTAATTGAATGGGAGGTTAACAGTCATAAATACTATAAGGCATTTCGATTTGGTTTTCGAAAAGTTGAGATAAAGCGAAATGTATTATACTTAAACGGAAAGAGACTTATTCTAAGAGGAGTCAACCGTCATGATTTTGATCCAGATCACGGTTGGGCAGTACCTACTGAACGATATATAGAAGATTTGCAAATTATGAAGAAGCTAAATATTAACTCAGTACGTACCAGTCATTATCCAAATGATCCACAGTTATATGATTTGTGTGATGAGTACGGAATTCTTGTCATGGATGAAGCTGATTTAGAATCCCATGGAGCACGCAGAAAGCTTCCATTAAGTGATGCAAAATGGACAAAACCCTGTATCGATAGAATAGAACGTATGGTTCTACGTGACCGCAACCATTGCTCAATCATATTTTGGAGTCTGGGAAATGAGGCTGGTAAGGGAGACAATTTTGCAAAAATGCGAAGAGCAGCAGAAAAATTGGATTGTACACGTCTATTCCACTATGAAGGCGAGCATGACAAGGCAAGCAGCGATGTAATCAGTAGAATGTATCCAAACGAGATAGAATTCGAAAAGCTATGTTTTCAGGAACCAATAGTTGGTTTGACTAATACATTCATGAATAGTCTTGTAGCTGATAATAAAGATATTACCTGTGACATGTATACAGATATGCCCATACTACTGTGTGAATATGCACATTGCATGGGGAATAGCCTGGGAAATTTTGCTGAGTATATTGATGGGTTTGAAAAGTACTCTCATATGTGTGGTGGTTATATATGGGATTTTGTGGATCAATCTATACATAAAGCAACACAGTCGGGTGATGAATGGCTTTATGGAGTAGATTTCGAAGAATCTTACAGTGAATATGGATTTAAGGGAAAAAAATCAAAGGGAAGCGATGGTGCATTCTGTGCAAATGGTATTGTAGCTGCAAATCGACAACTTCATCCAGCAGCTTATGAGGTAAAGAAATGTTATCAAACCATGCGTGTTCATGGTGTAGATGTGGTAAACGGACGTTATCAGATTAGTAACAACCAGATGTTTAGCACAATTATTCCTGCATATAGACTGGTTTGGAAGATTGAATGCAGTGGCATTCTTGTAGAGGAAGGTGAAATAGCTGAGGAGGTATTGAAGACAATTGCCCCTCAAAGTTCGATGGAGATAGTAATAACACCAGTTAATTCCCTTCCGAATGACGGTGAATTAATCATTACGTTTCATTGGTTGTTAAAAGAGGATACCATATGGGCGGATGCTGGTTATGAGCAAGCTTTTGACCAACATATTATTCGAAAATATGAGGTTCCCAAATTGACAGCAAATGTGAAGAAAAAGCTGACACTTTCACGCAGTGATAAAAAGGAGATTATAGCAAGTGACGAATTTACATACACTTTTTTAGAGGGTATTTTAATATCAGCAAAATGTAAAGGAGAAGAAATGCTGCTTGCACCAGTAATACCCAATCTGGATAGGGTAATAACAGATAATGATATTGGGGTAGGAAATTTTGTGTCACAGTTAGGTGCATTTGTACCCGTGAAACAGTGGAGCAAGAACTCAAGTAATCTATGCTTTGAACAACAAATATTGGACACAGACAGTATACCTATTGTACTTCAAACGAAGTGGAAACATCCTCTCTGTCGTTACCTAGATATTATTTATCGTATTTATTCTGGAGGAGAGATGGAAATAGAAATGAAAATATGTTCCAAAAGAATAGAAGTGATTCGAGTGGGGATGCAAATGACGCTACCATTTGATTTCAGCCATGTCAGCTGGTATGGCCGTGGACCTCATGAATGCTATGCAGATCGTAAAACCGGTGCACCAATATCTAGGTACAGTTCTACTGTACAAAATTTGGAGCACAAGTACATGCGTCCACAAGAAAATGCAACCAGGTGTGATGTCAGGGAATTAGAGCTTTCACATAATGGACAATGGAAGTTAGGTGTAAAGGATTTAAGTGGTAAGGGATTATTGTTCAGCACATGGAATTATACACAGCAGTCACTGGAACAGGCAACACACAGTCATCATATTAAATATGATAACTTGACCACGCTCAATATTGATGGGGCTATGTGTGGTGTTGGTGGTAACTTACCAGGAATGGCTTCACTATATAATACATATGTGCTAAATGCAGGAGTAGAACATAAGGCACACTTTGTTTTAAATTTTCAAAATATTTCTGCAAAATAACAAATATAGTAAGTGGCAGACTTGCTATGAATTTCTTTGAAGTGAGAAAGCCTAAGATTATAAATGACAGAAATAGATATTAAAAAAGGAGAGTTATCTTGGAAAAGGAAAGTAAAAAGAAACAATATCCGGAAGATTTTAAAACGATATGTGGTTTGTCGACCATGGGGTGGACAACGACTGCGGCACAATCCTTTATGGCCAGTTTATTCATGCTGTATCTCACTGACTATTCAGGCATCAAAGGAGCCTTAAGTGCCGCTGGTATTAGTACAATTGTATTGTTTCTCGGTCGTATTATTGATGCATTTGATGACCCTATACAAGGATGGCTGATGGATAATACAAAGCCAACGAAATGGGGAAAATATAAACCGTATTGCATGCTAAGTACATTAATAATTACTATATCGATTATTATGTTATACAGCATACCACAAGTAGTAGCAAAAGATTCTATTCTAACTGTTGTTTGGGTTATGATATTCTATATAATGTATAATATTGGGAGCTCTTTCTTTGCAGAAGGACCGTTAAAGCAGACTTTGTCCAATGATGATATTATACGTGTAAAAGTGATAATGTGGCCGCGTGCAATAAATATGCTTGTAACAATTCCTTTCGCATTTGCTATTTCTATGGTAAAGAGTATTGATACCTATTTCAATAATATACATACATCCTTTACGGTAGTAACTATAGCAGTTATTATTCCTATCAGTATAGTTTCATTAATAGGAGCTTCCATGGTAAAAGAAGGTCCTCATAAAACTAGAAGATTTAGAAACCCAAGGATAACGCTAAGAGATATTTTAATTATGTTTAAAACTAATAAACCATTTTTTATTATGCAGTCTGCAAGCCTGTTTGGCGGCTGTATATGGTCAATGGTTTTTGCGACAACAACCTATTATATTAAATGGGCTTATTGTGTTGACAAGGCCACTGGAATTGTTGATGGAAATAAGTTTACTACATATACAATGATTCTGGGTGCACTTCAAATATTACCAATGCTCTTGGCAACAATCATTTCAGCTTGGATAGTAAAGAAACTGGGGTCAGCATTAAATACTCTTAGATTGGCTTATGGAATTATGGGGGCCGTAGGTGCTATAACCTTTATTTTGAACATTTATGGATTATTTGAAAACAATGCTCTCTTATACTTTATGTTGCTTGCAACCATGCTTTTTTGTAATGGTATGATTTTTGTACCAGGAAATCTGATGGGTATGGAATGTATGGATTATGCTGTATGGAAAACTGGTAAGGTAGCAAATGGTATCATTTATACATTGGGCAACTTTATAAATAAGGCTCAAACAGCTTTGGCATCAGCCTCTGTTGGTATCGTTCTTATTATAATTGGTTACAATGTTGATCCGGTGAAAGATGAGTTCATTGGCGAATTATACGCAATTCCCAATATGTTAAATTCTTTTATTTTAATTTCAGGGTTGATTCCGTCTATATTAGCAGTAATTACAATTGCTATTTATCATTTTTATCCTCTTGATGGAGAAATGCGTAAAAAAATGAAATCGGATTTGGAGGAGAGAAGGCACGAAATGGAAAGCAAGTGACCTTTCTGATTTAAATGTTACAGAAATTTCTGCTAAAAAGTAGAACTAGAATATAACCAAAAAGAAGAAAATCAACCGGATATGACGGAACAACCTACTTTAACACAAGAAGGTTCCTTAGAAACATCGGGGAAAGATGGAACATTCCGTTTTCCAGGTGGTACTGTAAAAGAATTATCTTATTTTTTACCTGGATATAAGAAGGTAATAGTAGACCAGGAAACATATAAAGATAGTATAGAAAAAATTTTTGAATTTCTTGAAATAGTAGGTGAAAAACCTCAATCAATTCCTTATTCTCCTATGGATTCCCTTGACTGGAAAGAGTATGAAGTTAAAATATACTCTAGAAGTTCTAGAAGGATTATAATATTAAATATTTAGTTAAAGGTAGAGCTTAGAACCAACTGGATGATAATACTGCGTCTAAGTTGGTTTTGTATTTGATGAATGTATGAGCTTGCTTATTATTTTCATATTATCTATTATGTAATAATGATTCATCAAATTGTAGTCAATATTAATTGAATATAGTTATTGATTATCTTTATAAGAGAAGGTAAAATGGAGTAAACAATTAATGTTTTATATTGAGCAGGACAAGAATAATATTTTTTATGTTTGCTCTATCATTGAATCTCTTGGTAGAAAGACAAAAAATAGAAGAGCTGATATTGTTAAATCATTCGGTAAGAAGGAAATAATAAGATGATATTGGTACAGACCCAGAAGATATCTATAGGAAAACCAATGAAATAAGTAAATCATAGAATATTAAAAAGCTCAATATTATGATATTAACATACGTTTTTATCGTGGATTGGATGAATAGGAGGTAGACTATGTGGGAGTACAAAACTGAGACATTTGATTCGATTTTTGACACCAAACGTTCTTTAAAAAGAAAATGCGATGTAATACTTGAAAAACACGCTAATGACGGTTGGGAACTTGTAAACTTTCAATGTATTGGAGCTTTAGGTTCAATTATGATGTTAGTTTTCAAAAGAGCTAAATAATTAGAGTTAAATAAAAAGAGTTAAATAAAAGTCCTAGAATAATCAAATGAGAAAAGTTGATCATTCTAGGATTTCTTAGTTTATAAAATAAGCTAGGTATGAGGAAGTTTTACCTATACTGGTAATTTAACAATTATAGACGCTCCACCAGTTACTGATGAATTCTCTAATATCATTTGCCCATTATGTTGTCTGACGATACTATCTGTAATATAGAGTCCCATACCAAAATGCTGCCTTGAACCACGACTGGAATCTCCCATGTAAAAGCGTTCATTTGCATGTTTTAGGGCTTCTTCTGAAAAACCATTCCCACAATCAGTAATACTGATTTCTAAGAAATTATTTGCTGTACTTGCTTTTACATAGAGACAGCTATTATCAGGAGCATAGTCAATGGCATTAGAAACAACATTCATAATTCCTCTCTCTAATAACATTTTATCCATAGGATAATAATGAGGTAAATTTACCTCTTGATGTTCTAATACAACTTTGTTCATTTTACAGATTATTTCAATTTGATTAAGAATAGTATTCCAAAATTCTAAGAAATTTTCATGATTTATATTGATCTGATAACCCGTTGCTGCCTTTGAAATATCAATTAGAGTTTGGATATATTGCTTCATTTGTTCCGTACTATCTAATGCATATTTTGAATAACGACTTTGCTCTTCATTTAGTTCTGTTTCTGTCAGTAAATCAAGATTTCCTTGAATAATTGTAAGTGGAGTTTTTAAGTCATGGGCCATGGAAGCAATCTGATCTTTTTGGGATTGTTCCACTTGCCATTGCTTCTCCAAAGATAATTTTAAACTATTACGCATGTTATCAAAGGAACTTAGAATATCTTCAAATTCTTTTACATTACAATGTTCGACTTCAAAATCAAGATTTTGTGCAGCTATTTCATTAGTTGCTGTTAATAGTGGATCTAATTGTATTTTCAACTTTTTAGAAAAATTAGCGGTGGAAATAACAAATACACATAAGGAATTTATGAGTATAAGAATAACGATTAATAGTTCGGGAGATGGTAAATGTTCTTCTAACCAAGGTATTGTATATGTTGATTCAATAT
>JAEWHU010000270.1 GCA_023387635.1 Bacillota bacterium | reverse complement strand
GTTCAAGTTACCGCATTTCTTCCCAAAAAGCCGGAATCCGTAGCATCTTCTTTGATCCAAATAAGGGATTTTTCTTAAACGGGAAAGAAACCAAGTTAAAAGGAGTATGCGTCCATCACGATGGAGGAGTTCTGGGTGCCGCTATGCATAAGGAGGTCTGGGCACGCAGACTTATTAAATTAAAAGAAATGGGTTGTAATGCCATCCGCTGTAGCCACAACCCTCATATGCCTGAGCTATACGAGTTATGTGATGAGATGGGCTTTCTGATGATTGATGAAGCCTTTGATGAATGGGAAAACGCCAAACACAAATGGTCCACTGGACACAATGTATACCCACCAAAGCATCAGGGCTATTTTGAGGATTTTCATAAGTGGCATGAAGAAGATTTAAGAGCTATGGTCCGCCGTGACAGGTGCCACCCTTCAGTTATTTTATGGAGCATTGGTAATGAAATTGATTATCCCAACGACCCTTATTGCCACCCACTTTTTGCCTCCGTTGCTGGCAATAATGACGCTAACAAGCCAGCACAAGAACGCATATATAATCCAGATAGGCCAAACGCAATGCGGCTTCCCACTCTGGCGGCTAAACTGGCGGCAATTGTTCGAACTGAAGATACAACAAGGCCCGTTACCCTAGCAGCAGCCCTTCCTGAACTATCCTCCCAAATTGGAGTTTTCGATGCCTTAGATGTGGTAGGGTACAATTATAAAGAAGAGTTTTATGAGCAAGATCATGCCAGATTTCCAGAAATTCCGTTTCTCGGAAGTGAAAACAGCCATAGTTTTACTGCATGGCAGTCCGTTATCAACAATCCATTTATCTCCGGGCAATTTCTCTGGACTGGCATTGACTATCTTGGAGAAGCACATGGTTGGCCTATCCACGGTTCTAGTGCTGGTCTATTGACCCTAGCTGGCTTTGAAAAGCCCGGTTACTATATGCGCCGCTCTCTTTGGAGCACCGAGCCAGTAATCCACCTTGCCACCGCCCTAGACGATGGAAACTATGGTGAATGGAAAACCATGAGACACAGCTGGAACTACGAAGAGGGTAGCAACGTACTCGTTAGGGTTTACACCAATTTACCTAAAGTTACCCTTTCCATAAACGGACGTCTAGTGCAGACTCTAGAACACAAAACCTCCTTCGGCTATTTAGAATGTATCATACCCTATGAAGCTGGTACGCTTACTGCTTCAGAAAGCCAATTGAGCACAGAACACGTACTATCCTGTTCCCTAAAAACCTCTACTGCCCCTTCTGCTATTGTCCTTCACAACTGGGACGATGCTGCTACTGATATTCTCCAAGTGGAAGTTTCTGTTACTGATGAATACGGTATTACTATTACTGATTCATCCATTCTCTTGGAAGCCCGAATAAAAGGAGGCGGTGAACTTTTAGGTCTTGAGAATGGAGACCTTGCCGATAATACACCATACTCCTCTACCGCAAGGTGCACTCTCCATGGCAGATTAATCATATATATTCGCCGTACAGACCGTACACCTGTAATCCTAACAGTATCCACAGACAGCTTACCAGATGCCGTCCTTACTATTGCATAAAACTGCCTGCCTCATATTTTTCTTCCGTTTCTATTCTGGTAATTGGATCCGGATAAATTGATTTCATACTATTTTTTATATATTCTGTAGGGGACACTCCGGTTTTTTTCTTAAACACCCGGCTGAAATAATATTCATCTGGAAAGCCGGACTGCTCCCCTATTTCCGTTACCGTTAGGGTAGCGTTTTGTAGAAGCATTTCGGCATGGTTTATTCTCACACTAGTCAGATACCGAAAGATGGTAGTACCTGTTATTTGTTTAAAAATTCGGTTCATATAGTCAAAATTACGGTTAAACTTCTCTTCCAAAAAGCTACTACTTATTTTCTGTGTGAACTCTTCATTCAAAAAAGCAAGCAGTTCCTGTACAACTAAGTAGGACTTAGGAAGAGTCTCTTCCTGAGCCAACACCTTGGTTGAGGTATAACTTCTAGCAATCTGGATGAAAGCCTCCTGAATTCTATATCCACACAAGGTCTTATAATATTCCATCTGATTCTCATTGATACTTTTCGCTTCATTAAAAAGACCCGATACCTGTAGCAGGCTACTGTAATTGGCAAAATGGTAGAACTTTGGAAGATATAGATGGGTATCCGAACACCCGTCATAGCTATACCTGTTACCTTGCAATGCCTCCCTACGTTTCTTTACCAACTTGTTCCACAACATACTATCCTCATACAGAAGTCTGGTTATGGCAGAGTGGGTAAAATGAATATAATAATATTCGCACCAAGAAGCTCTGGTTCCCACATGCTCATATGCAGGATCCAAAATGTACATATCTCCCGGTACCAATTCTAGCCTTTTACCGTTTTCCTCTAGATACATGGCTCCTTTTATAATCAAATACAGAATATATTCGTCAGCCTTCCTCCTTCTGTGGACGTAAGGTGGCTCTATTATGGCACGGTCTGCTAGTCGCACCGATGGCAAAATACTGCAATCCATTTCATAAAACATCGTATCACCCGAGGAACTTTCTGCTGGACTCCCTGACGTACAGCGTAGATTTAATAAACTGTGTTCTGGCCGGTTCCTCCTTACGTATGGCCGCAATGGCTGTCCCTATCAGACTTTCACCAAAAGCCTTATAATCATATCCTATACTAGTAAGATTGGGTTCATATCCCTCTGCCATATAGGTATTATCAAAACTAGCAACTGAGACATCTTTAGGAACCGAAAGCCCTTGTTCTTTTAAATAACGCATAATGCCTACTGCGGTAAAGTCATTAATGGCAATGATGGCCGAAGGTATCTCAATGTCTTTGTTCATAAACTCCTTCATTGCCGCATAGCCACCTTCAATATCGTAAGTATTACTGACAATGATATAATCTTCCCGAATGGGTAGTCCATATTTTTGCATAATCTTCCTGTAACGAAACCTCTTATCCAAGGTGGATTTTACATCTGCTCTTCCCCCAACAAAGGCAATATTCTCATGGCCGTTTTGGATTAAATATTCCAGTACAATTTCCATGGACTGACCTTCATCTATGTTCACCTGATAGCAATCCGCGCCATCTAGCTTTCCAGTAATAACTATTGGCATTTTGTTGGCAATCCTGTTTATCATCTCCACATATATTTCATCCGATACCACTTCATCTACTTTTCCACCGATCTGGATAATGGCATCTACTTGCTGGGAAGCCAGCTTCTCTATATGGGTATACTCCAAACTATTGCTGCCAAGGGAATTGCAGAGCATCAGCATGTAACCGTTGGCGTTGGCAAAGCGTTCGCATTCCACTACCATGGTTGCATAAAAGGGGTTTCGAATATCAGAAACCAGAATCCCTATGATTTTGGTTTCGATATTGCTAAGCCCCCTAGCAAGAGCGTTTGGTTTAAAGTCATATTGCTTAATAAGCGTCTCAACCTTTTCCCTTTTATCATCACTCACTCTGGCACTTCCTGTTAGAACCCTTGATACCGTAGCTGGTGAAACGCCTGCTTCCTTTGCAATTGTATAAATACTGATATTTTCTTTTTCCATTTATGTAACCCCTCGATCTCAGCCAATATCTGGTTCATCCTTTAATTCTATGGTATCTCTTACTTTACCTTCCGTTTCAAACATAATAATTTCATTTTGTCCCTGCTTTAACAAAGGTGCTGGTATATAAAGACGTTTTTGAGGTCCTACTTCCCAATATCTACCAAGGTTGAACCCATTTAAAAAGGCGCAGCCTTTTCCCCAGCCATGAAAATCAAGAAAGGTATCACAAGCCTCTTCAACGTCAAAGGTAAATTTGTAGAAACCTGGCGCACCTTCAGTATAACCCTTAGTAAAATCCAGATTCGAGATATTATCAAGAGGTAGGCAAAAATGTTCCCAATTGTAATGCATATGTCCATTTATCTGTACACACTGAGCTATACCTTTTCTCTGATTCTCCATCCGAGGACCGAAATTTACACGTCCCATGTTTTCCATCAAAATATTAAGCTGTGCTCCTTTTTCTATAGCAATCTGTAATTTTTTTTCTTCTAGAAGCTCTCTATCATAAAGGGTGGCAATCGGCTCTTGATTCAAAAATATATTAGCTCTGTCGTTTGCCCCGTGAAGTCGTATACTTTCAATCCCCATTTCTCTTATAAGACTTGAACGATAAAGGATATATCCATAGTTCTGATCAAGCTTCTCCATAGGCTGGGTAAAAGTATCAAATACAGGTGTAGTAAGGTCTAAAAGTGCCTCAAAAAGTCCTACTTTCTCCTGTACTTTCAATATACCATAGGATTTTTTCACAATCTTTGTAGAAAATGAGACTTCTGGGATAGTAGTATATTTTGCAATCACATCACGGTACTTCTCATATTTTAAGGTGAAATCACCGGATTCTGTAAGTACTGCATCATAGTCATAGGATGTTACATCTGGGGTCAGTTCATCGTAATAATTAGAACCGTTCATAAATCCAAAATTCGTACCTCCTATAAACATATAGATATTCACGCTCCCAAGCTCAAGCATCTTATCAAGGTCTGCCGTACTTTCTTCCAGGTTGCCCCTCATATGCCCACCATTTCCCCAGTGGTCAAACCAGCCCACCCAGAATTCCGTACACATTAGAGGGCCACCATCTGTATATCGTTTTAATACATTGAACCGTTCCTCTGTTTTTGATCCAAAGTTCCCTGTAGGAAGTGCTCCCTCAACAAAACCACAGGATAAGGATTCATCGGTTGGTCCATCGGAGGTTACTAAAGGAACCACTACACCATTGTTTAGCATTAACTGCTTCATGGTTTCCATATAGCTAGAGTCTTCACCGTAATAGCCATATTCATTTTCTACTTGCATTAGAATGATTGGTCCACCGTAAGGAATTTGCAGTGGGGTAATCATCTGAAATAGGATCTGATAATAATCCCTGACATGTTTAAGAAAGGGTTCATAGCAGGCTCTAAGACGCATTCCGTCCTCAGCAAGTAGCCAACCTGGAAGTCCCCCAAGTTCCCATTCTGCACAGATATAGGGCGATGGTCTGACAATCACATATAATCCCAGCTCCTGCGCCAGCAAGATAAACCTTTTTAAATCCAACATACCACTGAAACAGTACTGTCCTTTTTTAGGCTCATGCATATTCCACGCCACGTAGGTTTCTACTGTATTGCAGCCCATTGCTTTCAATTTTTCCAGTCTATCACGCCAATATTCCGGAACTATACGGAAATAATGGATTGCACCAGATATTATCTTAAACCTCTCCCCATTTAGATAAAAATCATCTCTTATTTCAAACTGTTTCATATCGGTCCTCCTTTATAAGTGATGCGGAACACTCCGTCTTGAAGCATTCCGCACCACCATTAATCTTTTTAGATTCAATCAAATGCTCTTATTTATACAATGCATCTATCTGAGTCTGTAACTCTTTTAATACATCTTCAAACCCTGCATTTTTTAATGCGCTTCTGTATTCAGTAACAATTTCTTCTGCAGTACCTTTATATTTACCAAAAGATATCTGTTTCATATAGTTGTCATGTATTTCATTAATATTGTTAACCTGTGACTGAATATTAGTCATGTCAGGAACAAACTTACCAAATGGATAAGCAATCTTAACCTTGTCATATTCCGCAGTCAGTGCTTCATATTTCTCCCAATTTAATCCATCTTCTCTTAATTCTAGATCATCATTTCTTCCCCACCAGTAGTTGGTAACAATTTCATCCTTCTCAGCAGTATAACCTTCTGGTTTCTTTCTGTAGCCTTCTGGTGTTATTTCATATTGAACACCCTCTAGCCCATAGTTAAACAAGTTGTAGCATTCTGGATCATTTCTAAGTAAATCATATACCATTAATGCTCTTTCTGGGTTCTTGGAAGCTGCTGATACTGCCATTGCTCCATGGGTAATGTTTAAGCTTACTAAATTGCTAGTTTCTTCTCCGAACCAGAAGATACCAGTATTTGCCCCTGGCTGTTTCTGATCAGTTTTAATACCGCTGTTTGTGAACCAAGTTTGGGTATGGTGTTGATCTGCTCCAGTTAAACCAATTTGTATATCTTCACGAGCATCCGCTGCAGTATTATTTAATACGTCTGTTTTCCAAACTCCCATTGTATCCCATTCCTTAGTAAACTTAGCAAAATCTACAAGTTCATTACCTTCATAGAATGGGGACCATAATGTAAATAAATCATCCTTACTTCCGCCGAACATTCTGCCTGAATTGATACCCTCAACAGGTACGAAATTTGTATGGGATATCATCCAGCCATCCGCCATACCTATATTCTCTGTTCCGTTAGCGTTCCATGGGATGATATCAGGATGTTTTTCTTTTACGCCTTTAAAGTAGGTTGTCATATCCTCCCAGCTGTGAACGCCATTAGGAAGCCCCGCTTCTTGTGCCCAGTCACCACGGTAGATAAATCCATGGTTCGTCCACTGAGTAAAGTGATTTTCTGGCAGGAGATATATATCTCCATCATATTTACACATTTCCCATTCATCTGCTGAAACCTGTGCATAAGTCTTTGGTGCATAGGTAGATATCATATCTTCGCTTAGTTCTAAGAAAGCCCCATTTTGCGCATTTGGCCATGCATCTAGCCAGTCAGTAGCCGTTCCTACAAGGTCTATGCTTCCATCCATCTGTGCCAAAGTCAGATTGTAATTAGAAAGGTAATCTGTCCATCCAATGTAATATATTTCTAATTCTGCATTTACTTTATCTGTTAAAATCTTATTTAATTTCTCAAGCATCGCTTCAGTAGCCCCATTGCTCTTTGGGTCACCTGTTGTCATATATACAATCTTTACATGCTCGGAAGTATCAATCTTTGAAGTATCATCTATTGAATCTTCCCCTTTTGAATCTCCCTCCTCTTTCTTAGGTGTTACGGTTTCTGCTGTACCTGTAGGTTTTTCGTCTGTCCCTGTCTGTTTTGGCGTTTTAGCGCATGCTGCTAAACCAACAACCATAATCCCTACTAACAAAAAACTTAATAATTTTTTGCTTAGTCTGTTCATTTACAAATCCTCCCTTTGATTTTTAAATTTATGTAAATTTCACGACGAAATTAACATCTTATAGACACATCGCTGTTATCCTTTGACAGCACCAACGGTTATTCCGCTGATGAAGTATTTCTGTACAAAGGGATAAAAGAAAATAATCGGTCCAGTAGAAATTACCGCTGTTGCCATCTTTAGTGTTTCAGCAGGCATATCCTGCAATGTAATATACTGTGATGCTACAGAATTTTTAAGCATCTGCGCTGTATTGATAATCTCATAAAGATTGTACTGTAAAGGCTTATACTTTATCTTTGGACTTAAGAAAAGAGACGACTGGTACCACTCATTCCAATACCCGATTGCTAAAAACAATCCTATGGTTGCCAGTGCTGGCTTTAACATGGGAAGGATAAGAGATGTGAATACCTTCATATCACCAGCTCCGTCTATCTTACCGGATTCCGTTATCTCGTGAGGGATATCCTTTACAAAATTCTTCATCAGTATAATCAGCCACGGGGTCATAAGTAACGGTAGGAATACTGCTAAGTAACTGTCTTTCAAATGATAAGTACCAGTCATTAACAAGTAATACGGTGCAAGACCTGCCGAAAAAAGGCTTGTAAAATATATGTAAAAGGAAATTACGTTACGAAATGGAAAATCCTTTCTTTGCAGGGCATAACCGGTCATAGCGATAATTGAAAGCCCCAATGCCGTACCGCAAGCCGTCATGATAATAGTTACTACATAAGAACCCCATACAGTTCCGCCTTGGAAAATCAGACTGTATGCATACGTTGTAAATTCCTTAGGCATCAGACTTACACCGAATTTACGTACCATGGCTTCTGAACTAAAGGATGTTCCAACAATAAGAAGAAAGGGGATTACACAAACGAGTGCATAAACGCTTGCCACAAAGTATCCAGTGCTGCGGATAATTTTATCTGAACTATCCAGCTTTACTTTAACTCCTTTTTTTACTTTAGATGTATCAGACATTATTTATTACCTCCTAGAATAACGAATAATCCGAGTCTATTTTCTTAACTACAAAGTTACATCCCATGACCATAAGGAAACCGATAATAGACTGGTACAATCCTATAGCCGATGCCGTAGAGAAGTTAAAGTCTTTAATAGTTGCACGGTATACATAAGTTTCAATGATGTCAGTTGTAGAGTAGAGCAAAGAGTTTGAACCTATTATATTATAGAACAGTCCAAAATTACCTCTTACAATACCACCCATTGCAAACAGTAGGAGAATTATCATGGTAGGCTTTAAGCATGGCAAAATAATATGCTTAATCTTCTGAAATCCGTTGGCTCCGTCCACCCTTGCGGCTTCGATAATCTCAGAATCTATCCCCATGATTGCCGCAAAATATACTACCGAATTATAACCTGTGACCTGCCATAGCTGCACCATGATGATAATAGGTGGCCAAACTCTCGCGTCAGAGTAGGGGCCCCATTTTTCAAGTCCAATACTGGTCAAAATAGTATTTACAAAACCAGAATCATAGTTAAGCATGTTGTATACCATAAACCCTACTAATACATGAGAGATGAAATAAGGTAAGAACATCATAGTCTGTGAAACCTTTTTAAACCATTTACTTCTCACTTCATTTAAAAGGATTGCCATAAATATTGCTACCAGATTCCCCAAAATTATAAACGCCAGATTGTATAATATCGTATTCTTAGTCAGTTCCAACAACTTTCCAGAAGTATATAAGAATTCAAAATTTTTCAGTCCGACAAACGGGCTTTTAAAAATCCCTAGACGGTATTTATACTTTACAAATGCTACATAGATTCCCGGTAGCGGCATGTAACTAAAAGCAAAGAAAAACACGATTGCTGGCAGGCACATGAGAATCAAAACTCGGTACTTCACTACATTCTGCCAGATGGTCCTTTTCTTAACTATAGGAATAGGATGTATGACCGTTGATTGGCTCTTTTTCACTTTTACTCCTCCTCAGTCTATGTTCTATTATGCAATTGTGCAGTTTCACTATATTCTTTGCACAATTTTGGTATTGAAACCCATTTCATGACTATATAATATAATATTTTCCTTAATATGTCAACCACTATTTTGACAATATTACTATATTTTTTTATTTTTACCCTTTGTGATTGTAAAACTTGTATAATGTCGTATTTTATCCAATCCCTTACTTGTCACTTATTACAAGATTTTTATGTACATTTCCATTGATTTTATATATTTTTTATAATTTTAACTCTATTTATAAGAAATCGGTTTCAAATATTCGATTAGAGCAAAGGAGTGTTCCTATTTTATTATACTATTTATAAATAGCTTGTGATATTTGATAAGTTTACAATACAATACCCCCGTGCAATTACACGAGGGTATTGTTTAATTAAAGAAGCAACTTATCTCCCCATCTGGTACGTTTTCCCAATGGGTACTGTAAACATGAATCCTACTCCAGTATCAGAGATATCTCCTACTACATCCCTAACAACCGCAACTGCTTTATCAACCAATTCGTCATTCTCAAGTACAGTAAATATTGTTTTACTATAGGGATGAGAATCTTCTAAAAGCATATGTAGGGCACCAAATAATGGGATACTCTTATTTTGACTACTAACAATGGTACTTCCCATACCTTGACTATCTAAGATTGTGGCACCACTCACTCCAACTTCAACAAAGCCAGAAAGAATGTCATCTAAATAATCAATTGCATTTAATACAATAAATAATACATGCACAATATAATACCTCCATTATTC
>JAEWHU010000266.1 GCA_023387635.1 Bacillota bacterium | reverse complement strand
ATTAATGGTGTGGCTGATTCCTATTGGGGCAAGAACAAAGGGCGTTCTATGGAAGGTGCTTTAGAGAAAGCAACAAAAGGACTTGCAATAGGATTTTTACTACTTTCTGTAGTACTTAATGTAATCTAATCAATAATGCAATTAACAAGGCGTATCGAAGTTTAACTATAAAGTTAAAAAACGATACGCCTTTTTATTTATAGGTAATAGCGTCCTATAAAGTAAAAAATGCTCCGCAAAATATATTGTGATAACTACATAAATACAGTAGCCAAGAAAGGAGATGGTAGAATTATAGACTACCATCTTTTAAAAACAACAATTATGGGTACATTACAAATGATAGATAATGACTCAAATAATCACTGAAATAAAGACTTTCTTAGAATGATTGAAATAAGTAATTGAAAAATTTTTGTATTAATTATAGGGGAAATATGGTATACTATAAGTAATATAGTGAGTAGTTAAATGAAGAAGATAATGGAGATAAAATGGATAATATTATAATAGAGGAAAAGAAAAAAATCATCACTGAGTTTATGAATAGTAGTAACTACCACCCGATGAAGTTTAAAGAGTTAGCTCTTATTCTTCAAGTTCCAAAGAATGAGAAGAATGAACTTAGAGAGGTTTTAGAGGCACTACAATTTGATGGTATCATTGAAATTGATAATAGTGGAAAATATAAAATTGCAGATAATAATACTAAAACAGGTACATTTACAGGGACACAACGCGGCTTTGGATTTGTAATAACAGAAGATGAAGATACCGATATTTTTATACCTGAAAATGGAATAAAAGGTGCATTGCATGGTGACAAAGTAGTTGTAACAATTACGAAGGATAGTGCTGTAGGGAAAAGAAGAGAAGGCGAGATAGTGCGCATTCTTGAGAGGGCAAATACTATTGTTGTAGGAACTTACGAAAAAAGTAAGAATTTTGGTTTTGTAATTGCTGATAATCAAAAGTTTAGTAAAGATATTTTTATACCGAAAGAGCGTTCAAAAGGTGCTGTAAATGGACATAAAGTAGTTGTCCAAATCACAGATTACGGTGATAAGGATAAGAACCCTGAAGGTAAGGTAATACAAATTCTTGGTCATATTAATGATCCAGGTGTAGATATTATGTCTGTTATTATATCAAATAATTTACCTATGGAGTTTCCAGATGATGTAATGAAGCAAGTGGCTAGTATTAAAGAAGAAGTAAGTAATGGGGACATGGCAGGAAGAAAAGATATTAGGCATCTTATGACCGTTACTATTGATGGAGAAGATGCAAAGGATTTAGATGATGCAATCACCTTATCCTTTGATGATGGTATTTATCATTTGGGAGTTCATATTGCTGACGTAACAAATTATGTAACGGAAGACTCTCCTCTTGATAGAGAAGCCCTAAAAAGAGGAACGAGTGTTTATTTAGTGGACAGAGTTATACCAATGATTCCACATAAGTTATCTAATGGGATATGTTCTTTGAATGCTGGTGTTGATAGATTGGCACTAAGTTGCTTTATGGATATTGATAGCAAAGGAAATGTGATTGGGCATGAAATTGCAGAAACGGTGATATGTGTTGATAGAAGAATGACATATACCAGTGTGAAAAAAATCGTTGAAGACAATGATGAAGAAGAAATGAAAGAGTATAAGGAACTAGTTCCTATGTTTCATAAGATGCTAGAATTAGCTGAAATTCTTCGTGAAAAGAGAAGGTTAAGAGGTTCCATTGACTTTGACTTCCCTGAAAGTAAGATATATTTAGATAAAAAAGGTCATCCAATTGATATCAAGCCATACGAAAGAAATAAAGCTACTAAAATAATAGAAGATTTTATGTTAATTGCCAATGAAACAATCGCAGAAGATTTCTTTTGGCAGGAGTTACCTTTTGTATATCGAAGTCATGAAAATCCAGATGCCGAGAAGATTAAATTATTAGGTATTTTTATTAATAACTTTGGATATAGCATAAGAGTGACACAAGATGATATTCATCCAAAAGAATTACAAAAATTATTAATAAAAATTGAGAATACGCCAGAAGAGGCACTCATTAGCAGATTAACTTTAAGATCTATGAAGCGTGCTAGTTATACCACTACAAGTGAAGGACATTTTGGTTTAGCAACAAAGTACTACTGTCATTTTACGTCACCAATAAGAAGATATCCAGACTTACAAATACACCGAATCATAAAAGAAAACCTAAGAGGTGGTATTTCTGATAAAAGAATTAACCATTATAATAGAATACTAAATGATGTAGCAAGACAATGTAGTATTACAGAGCGAAGAGCAGATGAAGCTGAACGTGAAGTGGATAAATTGAAGAAAGTAGAATATATGAGTGATTACATTGGTGAGAAGTTTACTGGAGTAATCTCAGGAATCACGAATTGGGGAATGTATGTAGAGTTGCCTAATACAGTGGAAGGAATGATAAGAGTCTCAGATATGAGAGATGATTATTATATCTATGATGAAGGGTCATATTCACTTTACGGAGAGCATACACGTAAAACTTATAAATTAGGTGAAAAAGTTATAGTTGAAGTAGTATCCACAGATAAATTGCTTCGTACCATTGACTTCGCTTTAGTAGATGAGATTAGTGAGTGAAATATGGAGGAAGTATGAGTAAGGACAGTGTAAAATTAATTGCAAACAATAAAAAAGCAAGATTTGATTATTTTATTGAAGAAACCTTTGAAGCAGGAATCGTACTACATGGAACAGAGGTAAAATCCATACGAATGGGACGCTGCAGTGTGAAGGAGTCTTTCATACGTGTTGAGAATGGGGAAGTATTTGTTTACAATTTGCATATAAGCCCTTATGAAAAAGGGAATATATTTAATAAAGATCCATTACGTACAAGAAAGCTTTTGCTTCACAGTTATGAAATTAATAAAATGATGGGTAAAGTGGCACAAAAAGGTTATACCATAGTGCCACTAACCGTGTACTTAAAAGGTAGTTTGGTAAAAGTAGAGATTGGACTTGCAAGAGGTAAAAAACTCTATGATAAGAGAGAGGATATTGCAAAGAAAGATCAAAGAAGAGAAGCTGAGAAAGATTTTAAGATTAAAAATTTATACTAAAGAAAAGGTATGTAGGGGCCTATCTTTGAACATATAGGCCCTGTCGTTAAACTTGCTTTTATATTGATTTTAACAATTATTTGCTGTTATAACAATTGATTGAGCAGCTCTTAAAAATTTAATTTTATCGTTGGTATTTAATAATTTATCAATGTGGCTTCCCTTGCATTTAACAAATAATGCAGTTTCAGTACATCCGCCGTTATCATTTGAGAAAGCACGAATGCCATCAAGAAATGGATTGGCTTCGTTACCAAAATTGACACATTTTTTTTCCCATGGTTTTAAAGTAAACTCTTCGACGTGAAAGGTAGTACCTACTTTATCATCGCATCTTACTGTTAAAATAACCCTAAGACATAAGTTAGTCTCATTGATAAAATCCTTGGTTCCTTTCATTATAGATACCTCCATATTAATTCATAGTATATTGTATGTCACTTTATGTTGAATGTGATAATATAACATTACAATATCATATGTTTTACGACTTGAAGTCGACTATGGAGAGGCGTTAACTATTGTTTATAGAATTGGTGAGTGAGTCCATTCCAACTTATATCTGCTATATTTAAAGTAAGATATTCAATTAATTCATATTGCACTATGTCGTTGACATAATCCTTTTCATATCTCCTGTTTATTTGGTGTATGGTTAGGTCAATATAATTATATAATTGATTACCTAGTACTTTGGTGTCGATAAAGGGATTTATAATACCTAGATAGTTGGAAAGAACAGAGCCACTAGCTTGCCACTTATACTTAATGTCATTTAGGAATTCAGTATCAGTAGAAGTTAAATTATCAATATAGTTTATAGTGTGGTCAATAAAATCTCTTAAATATTGAGTCAGCTTATCGGCGATTTCATTACCATAGTAGATTCGATATACATTACCAATTTGAATTACAAGTTCATATAGTTTATTAGAAATATAAATTGTGTCGTCAATATTAGCTAATTTACTAACAAGATAAAACCTAGTCCATGTAGCTAAATTACTCCATAGTAACCTTAAAGTGTTTCTTAAGTCATCACTAGAGTAGTAATTGGTCGGAGTTTCATTATTCGTGATATTATTTAATAGCATTTTATTGCCAATCTTTATAGGTTATCATTAATAATTATATGAATAATGTAAATATAAGTACTAGGGTTGCATTAAAAATATAAGCTTTTAAGCAAAAATATAAATATAAAGTTAGTCATCGGGGACTTGTTTTATATTACAAACAAAAAATAAAATATATGCATCTTTTTAACAATCAGAGCATATAATAGTATAATAATGTAAAATAAATAGATTTCATGTTAAGGGGTGGTTTTATGACATATGATGAATACAAACAAATAATAAGTGAGGCATTATCAGAATATTGTGTTAATGGTGGTTCAATTTTAAATATCGCATTGAATACAGCTAATAAAGAATACATATACGAATTTGATAGCGGATTACCAGAAGATACGAAGAAAAAACTAATTGATAGGGCACATCAAGCGATGGGAAGATGTGAAGACTTGCCAGAAGGCATAAGGTTGTTAAGGGTAGACTTTAAATAAATCTATAATAATAGAAAGGTAGGATACTAGATGTATTTATACCATTATTTCAAGAAAAAAGTTGGTCCTTTGTTTGGTTTTTCTGATTTATTAGTGGAAGAATCATATTGTAATTTTGAATATATAAGCAAAAGGTAGTAATGCTTTCGGTGTGAAGAAGAAAGTGTGACTACCTTTTGCTTTGTGCACTTAAGGAGGCAAATTGTGTAAGTAAGAGAAAATAATTAGAGGGATAAACTGAAAGGAAAAGAAATAAGCATGTATTTACTTTTTTACCCATTTGTGTTATTATTATTAAAAGTTTGCTAGTGCTTATGACTAGACATTTATTCCTTGCATTCACAAAATGGAGGATTCCCATGTCTAATATAAAAAAATTCTTATTATCAGTCTTTTTATGTTTTTCTATTTTCCTTATAGCTGTTCCAAACCAAACTATATCTGTAAAAGCATCCACTTCAATATCATTCATTCTACTATCAAAATATAAGAACACGTTAAATATTGGTGAAGAATTCTATCTTGCTGCAGTCACATCAACTGGCAAAAAGGCCACCTTTAAAAGTAGTGATTCAAAAATTGCATCTGTTAATACATATGGAAAGGTACTTGCTAAAAAAGCTGGTACGGTTACTATAACAGCAAAAATAAAAGATGCAGAAGCAACATGTAAAGTTACTATCAATCCAACAGAAGTAACTATAAAAAAGAATGACGCCCTTTTAGAACGTGGTGATACGTTAAAAGTTTATGCGACTACCTCCAATGGATCAAAAGTTACATGGAAATCTAGTAAAAGAAGTGTAGCTAATATTGATGATACTGGACTAGTGACTTGCATAAAGCCTGGTGAAGCTATAATCACAGCCACAGCAGATGGAAGTAGTGCAACTTGTGTAGTAACAGTGAAACCACCAACAGTTACTTTGAATAAAACAAAGGTAACCTTATATCGTAGACAAACGTCAGTACTTTCTGCTAATATTTCGTCAATTGGAAAACCTACCTGGAAAACAAACAAAAAGAGCGTTGCCATCATCGATGAAAATGGCTTAATAACAGCGATGAAAAATGGAATTGCAATAATAACTTGTACCGTTGATGGGGTTTCTAGTACTTGTGAAGTGGTAGTAGAAAAACCTACTATAACTTTAAATTCCTATGAAGTAAATCTGAGAATCGGGGAAAAATATAATATGTTCGCCACAGTATCTTCGGGAAACAAAGTTATTTGGTCTACTAGTAATCAAAATATCGTTAATATTGATACAACTGGAAAGATTACTGGGTTACAAAAAGGTAAAGCTTATGTTTATGCTTCTGAAGATGGAACAAAAATTAGGTGTACTGTACTTGTAACTGAATAAATTTATGTGAGGAATAAATGTAGCAAACTTTTAAAATAAATTAGTATAGTGGGACTTGTTTTTTTTGTTGTATTTATTATAATGAAAGAGTAATATGATGGAAAATAAAGTAAGTTTAAAAGAAAGACATTTTCACACTTAGGTCTAGGTTCAAAGAATGAAAGGGGTAAATCTTATGGAACGTGATATTAAGAAACTAATTTATGAAATGACTTTAGAAGAAAAAGCTAGTATGTGCTCAGGAGAGGATTTTTGGCATTTAAAAGGAGTTGATCGGCTTAACATACCATCTGTAATGGTATCGGATGGACCCCATGGACTACGTAAACAAGATGAAAGTTCAGATCATTTAGGCATTAATGATAGTATACAAGCTGTTTGCTTTCCTGCTGCCTGTGCAAGTGCTGCTTCTTTTGATAGGGACTTATTATTGGAAATGGGAACTGCGCTAGGAGAAGAGTGTCAAGCAGAAGGTATATCTGTTCTGCTAGGACCGGGTATTAATATAAAAAGAACACCTCTTTGTGGACGTAATTTTGAATATTTCTCTGAAGATCCTTATCTTGCTGGAGAATTGGGTGCAAGTCATGTTTTAGGTGTTCAAAGTCAGAATGTGGGCACTAGTGTTAAGCACTTTGCAGCCAATAATCAGGAATATCGTAGAATGACTGCATCTTCAGAAGTGGATGAGAGAACTTTAAGAGAAATATATTTATCAGCATTTGAAACTGTTGTAAAGAAAGCAAAACCTTGGACAGTTATGTGTTCTTATAATAAAGTGAATGGAGTATTTGCTTCTGAGAATCCAATTCTTCTGAATGATATATTAAGAAAAGAATGGGGATTTGATGGATATGTAGTGTCTGATTGGGGTGCAGTGAATGAGAGAGTGAAAGGACTTATTGCTGGGCTTGATCTTGAAATGCCATCTTCAAATGGTGTAACGGATGCAGAGATAGTGCAAGCAGTTAAGGATAACATATTGCCTGAAGAAATTCTTGATAGAGCTGTAGAACGTATTTTAACTGCAATTTATAAATTTACGGATAACCGTTTAGATGTAGTATTCGATAAAGAAAAAGATCACAAACTAGCAGTTAAAATATTAGAAGAATCAGCCATTTTATTAAAGAATGAGAAGTCTGTCCTACCACTAAACCAAAATCAAAAGATAGTTTTTATTGGTGAATATGCTAACAAACCTCGTTTTCAAGGAGGCGGAAGTTCACATATAAATTCATATAAAGTAAGTAGTGCTCTTGATTTTGTAAAAC
>JAEWHU010000265.1 GCA_023387635.1 Bacillota bacterium | reverse complement strand
GAAATCAAATTCATTTATGCAGAAGAGACAGAGATAAGTGGCTTTTAGCTAACTATCGAAAACAATAGACCATAGCTAAGCTAAGGTCTATTGTTTTTATCTTATTCTTCGTCTTGTAACGCATCATCCTGCATTTTTTGCTCTTGTAAAACCTGTTTCAACCATTGCAAACCCTGCTTGCATAAAAAACACTAAAACCGCTCCAAATTTTATAATAAAAAAGGCGCTAGGGTTAAATTCCCTGCGCCTTTGCTATTTATTTCCTTAGTATATTCACAAATTTATAATTTGTCAACTATTATTTTAATATTGAATTTAAAAATACTACTTATTATTTTCTACTACTTTTAGTCTAGTATTGGCGCGAGTAAGCTTTATTTTAGCTAATTGCAAACCATGATCATTTTCCTTGCTGGATGATATAATACTCTCTGCTTTTGCTTTTGCTTTGCTTGCACGATCAATATCAATATTTTCAACCCATTCGAATGTTGTAGCAGCAATTAGGATTAATTCCTTAGAAACACTAACAAATCCACCTATACAAGCAGCACGCCTTGGTTTTTCCATACTATCTACATAAACTCGACATTCACCTGCTCCAATTGCTGTTACAAATGGTATGTGACCTGCACGTATTGCTATATCTCCTTCGATAGTACGTAGAGAAACTTGCCTAGCTTCGCCATCAAAAAACATTCCATCCAAAGATACGATTTGAAGATGAATATTGTTCATGGGCTATTCCTTTCTTGCTTTTTCAATCGCTTCTTCGATTGAACCTACAAATAGGAAAGCTGATTCTGGTAAGTTATCGTGTTTACCTTCGATAATCTCTTTAAAACCACGAATTGTTTCTTTTAGTGGTACATACTTACCTTGCATACCAGTAAACTGTTCTGCAACAGAAAAAGGCTGACTTAAGAAACGTTGTACCTTTCTCGCTCTAGAAACGATTAGCTTATCTTCTTCACTAAGTTCATCCATACCCATAATAGCAATAATATCTTGTAATTCTTTATATCTTTGTAGAATACTTTGAACCTTACGAGCTGTATCATAATGTTCTTTTCCTACAACATCAGGAGTAAGAATACGACTTGAGGAATCAAGAGGATCTACCGCTGGATATATTCCTAGGGAAGATATATTTCTACTTAATACTGTAGTTGCATCAAGATGAGCAAATGTTGTTGCTGGAGCTGGATCTGTAAGGTCGTCCGCTGGAACATATACCGCTTGAACAGAGGTAATTGAACCTTGTTTTGTAGATGTAATACGTTCTTGTAATGCACCCATTTCAGTTGCAAGTGTTGGTTGGTATCCAACTGCTGATGGCATACGTCCAAGTAAAGCAGAAACTTCACTTCCTGCTTGTGTAAATCTAAAAATGTTATCTATAAATAAAAGTACGTCCTGGCCTTCACGGTCACGGAAGTATTCTGCCATGGTAAGTCCTGATAATGCAACTCTCATACGAGCACCTGGTGGCTCATTCATCTGACCATAGACTAAGGCAGTTTTGTCTATAACTCCAGATTCCTTCATTTCATTATATAAGTCATTACCTTCACGTGTTCTTTCACCAACTCCAGTGAATACAGAAAGACCACCATGTTCTTTAGCGATGTTGTTAATTAGTTCCATAATTAAAACTGTTTTACCAACACCTGCACCACCAAAGAGTCCAATTTTTCCACCTTTAGCGTATGGACATATAAGGTCAACAACTTTAATTCCTGTTTCAAATATTTCAGTAGTTGATTCCTGTTCATCATAAGATGGTGCTGGTCTGTGGATTGGCCAATGTTCTGCTACTTGTGGATCTGGTATATTATCTACAGCATCTCCAAGTATATTAAAGATTCTGCCTAAAGTTTCTTTACCAACAGGTACACTAATAGGTGCTCCTGTATCGATTGCTTCTATTCCTCTTGGCAATCCATCTGTACTACTCATGGCAATACATCTTGCCACATTATCACCTATATGTTGGGCCACTTCTAATACAATCTTTTTATCATTGTGCACAATTTCAATGGCATTCAAAAGTTCAGGTAGGTGACCGTCACTAAACTTTATATCTAATACAGGACCAATAACCTGTGTAACGATACCGATGTTTTTATCCATATTTACACCTATTGCATATCACATCCGCTAGCAGATGTGATACTGCCACATATAAAACAGGTTGAAAGAATCACTGTGTGGCAGCCTTTCTTTCATCTAGATTTTCTTTCAACCTTCGCACTCCTTTATATGGTTATGATTACATACCACTTCCTGCAACTATTTCAGTTATTTCCTGGGTGATAGAGCCTTGACGAGCTCTGTTATATTTACGGCTTAATTCATCTATCATATCTTCTGCATTCTTTGTAGCCGATTCCATAGCTGTACGACGTGCTCCAAATTCACTTGTTATACTTTCGCAAACAGCTCCCCACATCATTCCAGAAACATAGCTAGGAACAATAGCATTAAAAACTGTTTTACTACTTGGTTCAAACAAAATAAATTCTTTTTTTTCAGTTTTTTTGTTACCACTAATGGAGCTATCAAGAGGAAGTAATTTCATAATCTCTGGCTGTTGATTTAATACCGATATAAAGTTGGTATATACAACAAAAAGTTCATCAAATTCTTGCTTTAAGAAGCATTCTGTAAGTAGATTACCAATTTCATGACAACTACCAACATTTAGTTCTTCAACACATGAAAACTCATCGGTCACTATATCATAGCCCAAACGCTTGAAATATTCTGTAGTACGTTTTCCTATTGGAAGAATACAAACTTCTTTATCACCAATATTATCCTGTGCAAAGCGGAATACATTACTATTGTATCCACCAGCAAGTCCTCTATCACCACCAATAACTACATAACAACTTTTTTTTACCTGTCTTGCAGTTAAGAATTCAGAACTAGTATCTAAATTTCTTGTGGCAATATCACACATAGCAGAATAAACGGTAGAATGAAAGAGTCTACTTTTTTCTATTCGCTCTTTCGCCTTTGTTAACTTTGAGGTTGCGACTAGCTCCATTGCTTTTGTTATCTGCTTTGTACTTTTTATACTTTTAATCCTTAGATTAATATCTTTCATTGAAGACTCAGCCAAAATGCTCGCCCCCTTCATTCAAAATTAGTGGTTTTTTATAAACTTATCAGTAAATTTCTTAAGTGCCTCTTCAAGTTTTGCTTTGTTTGCACCATCTAAACTTTCACCACTACGAATTGCTTCAAGTAAATCATCATTATATGAAGTAAGTTCAAAGAACAATTCCTTCTCGTATTCTTTAATATCACTTACTTTAACATCACGTAAGTAATTATTAACTACTGCATAAATAATTGCTACTTGTAATTCTACTGGTACTGGTGAATTTCTATCTTGTTTTAAAACTTCTACGATTCTTTCACCTTGAACAAGACGTTCTTTTGTATCTTTATCTAGGTCTGAACCAAATTGAGCAAAACTTTGAAGTTCTCTGTACTGAGAATATAATAATTTAAGTGTACCTGATACTTGTTTCATTGCTTTTATTTGAGCGGCACCACCTACACGGCTTACAGAAATACCTGGGTTTACAGCTGGCATAATTCCCGCATTGAAAAGTTCACTTTCAAGGAATATCTGACCGTCTGTAATAGAGATAACGTTGGTAGGAATGTATGCAGATACATCGCCTTCCTGTGTTTCAATGATAGGTAGTGCAGTAAGTGAACCTCCACCGCATTCTGGAGTAAGACGGGCAGCACGTTCTAATAATCTACTGTGTAAATAGAATACGTCACCTGGATAAGCTTCTCTACCTGGTGGACGTCTTATTAATAAAGACAGTGTTCTGTATGCAACCGCATGTTTTGATAAATCATCATATATAATTAATACGTCTTTGCCTTTTGCCATAAAATATTCGCCCATAGTACAACCTGAGTAAGGAGCAATATATTGTAGAGGAGCAAGGTCGCTGGCTGTAGAACTAACAACAATTGTATAATCCATTGCTCCGGCGCGAGTTAATGATTCTACAAGTTGTGAAACTGTAGAGTTTTTCTGACCTATTGCAACATATATACAGATAACATCTTTACCTTTTTGGTTAATAATAGTATCTGTTGCTATAACAGTTTTTCCTGTTTGTCTATCTCCAATAATAAGCTCACGTTGACCTCTACCAATAGGAATCATACTATCAATTGCTTTAATTCCTGTTTGAAGTGGAACACTTACTGATTTTCGGTCAATGATACCAGCTGCTTGTGCTTCAATAGGATGCATCTCATTTGTGTTTATAGGACCTTTTCCATCAATCGGTTGTCCTAGGGCATTCACAACACGTCCGATTAAAGCTTCACCTACTGGGACGGAAACAACCTTACCTGTACGCTTAACAATGTCCCCTTCTTTAATTCCTTTGTCACTACCAAGAAGAACGATTGAAACGAAATTCTCTTCAAGGTTAAGTGCCATTCCAAAGAGGCCATTAGAAAACTCAATAAGCTCATTGGATACACAATTATCTAATCCGTGTGCTTTAGCAATACC
>JAEWHU010000201.1 GCA_023387635.1 Bacillota bacterium | reverse complement strand
CATATTACCTTTTCCATTATCAAACTCCTCCTTGTATATAGTTTAGTCTAATTTATTAATATAAAAAATGTAAAGTAACTCAAAGTTAGTTTTATATTACTAACTACCTTCTATTTTTTATATCCATTTATGTAATAATATTTAAAATCTAATTTTTTGCCATTTAAAAAGCAATAATCAATATGACGTATCCTTTCTATATCAAAATTATGAAATAGGCTCAAAATATCTTCACTATTAGCATGAAAATGTGGAACGTTATTCTCTGGTCCATCTTCTTTATTTAACACTGTATTTTCATCTATTTTAGGAAACCCTGACTTACTAAATCGCCAAGATTCTTTAGAACACATTGATGTATATATTTCTCCACCTTGCTTTAAAACTCGTTCTATTTCACTTATAACTTTCTTTATACCTTCTGTATCTGCATGTGAAATAGAATGATAACCAAATACACAATCAAAAGAATTGTCCTGATATGGTAATGCAACCATATCCCCAACCCTAATATCAATATCTAAATTTTCTCTTTTCGCCCATTCTTTTAAATGATTTACTCCGTAATCTGATATATCTATAGCCGAAACTTTAAAACCTTGCTGTGCAAAATATATAGAGTGTCGCCCCAATCCAGCACCTAAATCCAAAACCTTTTTAAATCCTAACTCTGCCCATTTGTTAGCAAGGTAATAAACATCATCAGTTGGTTTTAACCAAGGTGACTGATTTGCTTTTTCCCATTCCCATCCTTTTGATTCCACCATTTAATTTTCCCCCTATTATTAGGCTTATTTTGCAGTATTTATAAAGGTTTCATAATATTCTGTAGTTAAATAGTCTTTTAGAATAAACTTGGCATCATTATATTCATTTACGAAATTAGAAACTGTTTCATTTGTCATGGCATAAAAACCAAAATCTAAATATAATTTTATTGCTTTATAACTCCAAGGTTGTGTATGTAGATAAACAGGTGTTTCATTATTTTTCATAAATATCTTCATTGTTTCAGTCAATAAAGCTCTTCCAATTCCATTTGCTTGTATTTTGGGATTAACTGCTATCCAATGAATTGAAGGTATGTAATGATTATCTTTTAGGTCATACCATGCCATACAAGTACCTACTGGATTTTTATTATCATCTAATACAAATAAGCACCTTTCGTATAACTTGTTTTTCTTATCAAAATACTCTTTTCTAAAATAATCTTCCACTTCCTCAGTGGTCATATATACAAATTCTCCGATTGCTATTTCAATATCTGCCCACAATTTTTCATCTCCATCTTCATAGAACTTGAAAGAGAATCCAGGTGGCAAAGATGTCATAGCATCCTCATTAATTTGAGAACACTTCATTAATATATTTTTATACGGTATAGATTTATCTAACATGATTCACCTCATTTATTCAATTAATTATATAGGATCTGCGAAACTCTTAATTTGAATGAATTTCATATTGTGGGTGTCCAATTTATAAATGTATGAAATATAGACACTGCAGTAATATTTTCAGTTTTTATCATAATATATCCTAAAAATAAACTACTAGGGATTAATGAAATACAACTCATTAATGCACTTTGCAAATTCATATTTTCAAATAATAATCTCTGAGGTAAATGAAAAAATGAAAATATCATTGCTGTAAGTAGACATCCTTTGATTGTACCTTGCCAAGCAATTAATCTTGTTTGTAGATAGCCTCTAAATATAATTTCTTCTGCAAATCCAACAATAAAGAACTTTATGAAAGATATCAAACTTACAATAGATATAATATTTATAACTTTATTGGTTTTGGAATTACTCTGATATACAACAAGAAAAATAATTCCCAGAAGAATTCCTAAAACACATGATTTAATCAAATTTACTTTAGTAATACCAATACTTTGAAAATTTTCTTTATTATGTAATGCTACTAACATAACAATAATAGTAAGTAGAAAATAAAAAAATGACTGTAATAAAAATATTAATGATTCTGATACGTTTTTAAAGAATTTTCCTATGATAAACACATAAACCAATCCAATAATTAATTCTATAGCTATTAATATTAAACTCTGATATGCTGAACTCTTTACATTCCTAATTTGATAACTTGGTGAATCGAAATGAAATATTTTAGTAAAAATAATTACAAATAAAACAAATATAATACCTATTACCATAGCCACGCCTCTTCTCTTACATAATTCTCATAATCTCTCCATTTACATAAGTCACTTCTACTCTAATTTCATACTGTGGTAAAGAATTGTCTTTTATGATTTTTCCAAGAATTGCTTCATGAGTAATATATGTTACATAATTACCATATTCCACACCTTCCTCATCAATCTGGATTTCACCAAATTCAGCATCATATGTGGCAGCCTCTATCCCTTGGATATCACCGGATGCTACACTTAGATTATATTGTTGTAATTCTGCTGAATTTACTATGTTCCGGTCTGTTATGTCATCTCGGTACATTTCTTCACTATCCATCAGAAGAATTAATTCTATTGTTTTTATTTTAAAACCCTCTTCACCAAATGTTTGATTTACCAGTTCAAAATCAACCTGAATGCCTTCATTACTGACGCTAGTTCCACTTGATAATGACCTTGTGCGATTATCAAAATCACTTTTAATGTGTTTTTCAATTATTTCTGAATTCAACTTCTTTTGATATCCTTGCCCATCGGTTTCATAGATATCAAAATTATAATTTGCTAAATACGATAAAGTAAAGTCACTTGTATAATCGATACCGTTACTAGTTACTGAATGAAAACTATTCTTTTCTGGAGCAGTTTCTTCGATTGGTATGGCATGAACTTGAATCTCTGTGTTAGAAGCTGTTTCTTTTAACCTAAAATTCAAGTGTACATTTACAGTTTTATTATTTACGTCTATCCCATCATAGGAAATGGTATATGAATCAATTGAGCTTAGTGATTGGTTCAATGCAAAATCTATGTAGCTTGTTATATTGCTATTCAATTCATTTGCTGTATTATCAATATTACTTTGAAAAGCTGTTATGCTAGATTGTAACGATTCATATCTGTTTTTATAGTTATAGTTTTGAACTACTAGTAGTAAAATAATCATGACTAAAAGAACGATTATTGTATTGATTTTTTTATTGTCATTCACGTTGATGTCCTCCTTTAGTTATACGTTTTTATACCAAGTTACTTGGGTTTTAATGATAGTAAGTAATATTAACCTTATAATTATTTTATTCTTTTTCCCATATTTCATTGTAACTAACAATTTCATATCCCAATTGAGAATAAAAATTATTAACTCCACCAGTCATATGTTTTGCACCTAATATTTTTGTTCTTTTACTTAATATAGATAGAGCAGCAGATGCAAGTCCCATGTTACGATATTCTGGTGCAGTACATAATGGTTCAAGATAAGCAAGATTATTTTCAGCTACAAACCACATGCCAGCAAAACATGCATAGTCACCATTAGGGGCACTAATTATTACATCTAAATATTTCGTCTGATGCGGGGAGGCTTGCTGTATATATGCTCCTGTAGCATCCTTGTTTTCCCAATCCTCTGCGCCAAAATTTCTCCATATCATCTGAACCAATTTTTTATAATCAATTTCATTTGGTTTTAACAAACTAAATCCCTCAGGCAAAGAATATTCTAAAGGTTTACTCAAATCATATATTAAAGCAGTTTTTTTACTCGCTTTAATATACTGTTTCTTTTTTAATTCATCTACAAGTAACTCTTGTGTATTATAAATATTAAATGAAACTTTTCCCTCTTCATTTCCCATATGTTGCTCTGCATATAGAACTACATCAGTTGCTAAGTGTTCATATTCCTTCTTAAAACTACAAGAAACTTGGTAAGGACTCATCTCATAATAACAAAACGCTACAATCTCTCCTTCTTCTTCCCAAATTGAAAAAAGATATGTATGTTCACGATCAAAGTCAATAAGTGTTTGTGCATACTCAAAAAATGGAGCTTTTTCTCCCGTTGCACAATCTAATGAATAATTTCTTACCATAAACTGATATACCTTTTCAAAATCTACCAAATAACGATATGGCCTACGTATAATTACTTTTTTCATTCATTTACTCCTTTTAGAATTCCTATCTATCGTGTTGTTTAAAATATCCTGCTAAAATGAAAGATGTAATCCATTATTTCTGAAAAGCCTCTTTCATACACGGTCAATTGAGTCTACGTTTCTGTGTGGTACATAGGGTTCTTCCAAATATGCCACCTCTTCCGGAGTCAATTTAACAAACGTAGCTGCAACTGCGTCTTCGAGGTGGGTGATTTTTGACATGCCAACTATGGGAGCCACTACTGATTCTTTTTGTAAAAGCCATGCTAGGGCAATTTGTGTTCGAGTGACACCCAGTTTTTTTGCAATCTGCGCAACCCGATCGACTATCGATTTATCTACATCAGCGGTTGCATCATACTTAAACTTTGCAATATGATCGGTATCAAGTCGTTTTGTGGTTTCCGACCAGTCTCTTGACAGCCTTCCTGATGCTAATGGGCTATATGGAGTTACTGCAATTTTCTCTTCACTGCACAGAGGTAGCATTTCTCGTTCCTCTTCACGGTAAATTAGGTTGAGGTGGTTCTGCATGGATACAAATCTCGTCCACCCATTTTTCTCAGCAACATATAGAGCTTTCTGAAACTGCCATGCATACATAGATGAAGCACCAATATATCGTGCCTTACCTGCTTTCACGACGTCATGCAGTGCAGACAATGTTTCTTCAATAGGGGTGTTATAATCCCATCTATGAATAATATAAAGGTCAACGTAATCAGTACCAAGACGTTTTAGACTTTTGTCGATTTCGCTCATAATGGCCTTGCGGGAAAGACCAGCACCATTAGGTCCCTTGTGCATTCTTCCATTTACTTTTGTTGCAAGTACAATTTCGTCTCTATTTGCATAATCTTTTAGTGCACGTCCTAAAATCTCTTCACTTATACCGCCCGCGTAACTATTTGCCGTGTCGAAAAAGTTAATCCCCAGCTCCAGCGCTCGCTTAATTAACTGGCGGCTCTGTTCGTCATCAAGTGCCCATGAACGATATGCTTTCGTTGGTTCTCCAAAACTAAAGCACCCAAGGCAAATGCGTGATATATCCATACCTGTATTTCCAAACTTCACATAGTCCATTATTTTCCTCCAAACACACGAAATTTTGAAATAATTGTGTGTTAACTGTTATAAATGATTGGTATGAAACGTATCTAACCCATTTTCTTTCCTATATAAAGCCCATGCTCACTATACCCCAAAATACTTCTTACTTCACAAGTAGTTATCAATATGGCCATTTTCCATATATCTTTCAAAGAATCCATAATCATTTTCCATTTCATTGCAGTGACTCATATAATTTGCATAACGATTTATATACGACATTACATATATTCCATCTTTTATTAATACTCTTAAGCTTTCTCTAATGCCATCCATGCGTTCCTCTACATTACACATATGATAATAAGCTCCAAGAACTTATAATTTTCTCCCAACATTTATTAATACTTTCTATATTTTACCATGTAATGTAATTTTTGTCCCTTACTTTTTGACCTTTTTTGTCAATCAAGCTAACCATAATGTTTTCATTAAATGTGAATTAAGGGAAGCCATTGTTGGCTTCCCTTAAAAGTTGTATTCTATGATATACGTCTGTATTCAATAGTAAAAATACAAAAGCCTAAATATTACGAAATGCAACAAAACCACACTCTGTAGGGTGATCCAGTATTACGCATTTACGATACTTAAAAAGCATACATGAAATTGTTGTATCACCGCCAGCCGATAAGATATTTAATACGCCAATAATAAGTAAAATATTATTGTGACTTACTATAGCTAATGCTGAAAGACCGATTCCCAATACTACAAAAGGCATAAGACATCCTGCCATATAACTTCCAAATCTAAGGGGTTCAACGCAATAGCAGTATGGCGTAAGGGATTTCCAAAACACCCCGAATTGTATGCTTTTCCACTTGTTCTTACAAAACAAATTCCATGTAAAACCATGAATAGCTTCGTGTATAGGTATACATATTAAGAATGCTGCTAGTAAATAAAAAGTTTCACTAATACCATTGTAACTATTGAATTCTTTCCATACAGCTATGTAAATAATAATTGCTAAAAGGGCAAAGGGTCCTGCTGTCACAAATACCATTAAATTAGCTTTTAATATTGATATAGTTCCAATGTGTTCCGTATATCCCAATTTAAGCATATTAGTTCTTTGTTCCTCATAATTCTCTATTCGTTTTTTTATGTTTAATTCTTTTTTACTTTGCTTTTCTTGCATATTTAATTTCTCCTTTTTTAATAAACTATATTTACTATAGTAGATACAATCATAGCCCCTAACATTGTTATAATAATAATTCTTGCCACTATTCTAGAATTTCTATAAAAAGGTATATGAGCATTTACGTTGTTATCTTCATCATTTATTAATTCTTCATTATTCGGCAAGCTATTTAGCACTTCGATAGCAGCTTCATAATCGTCTTCATTTACATAAATATCTTCTCCAAATATGGAATATCCCATATAAATATTCATATAGTCACCTGATTCTTTGCTCTTTTTTATACACTCAATATTACTATTATGGAGTAAATTAATTATAAGTTCTGCTTCTACATTATTTGCAACTGATTTCAATTTCACTGGATTGTTTGACATCTATATTCCCCCTAACTTAAATTTATATTAAGCTTCCCATGAACTAAGTTTTCAGAATAAAAACCATTACTAGACTCCGCTATGGATGCCTACCCTTTTTTATAAATGTTTTATTCTATTCTCTGTAATAATATATCCTACCAATACTCCAATTAGTAAGATAAACAAGTTTATGAAAATTACATTCACACTTAATATAATATTCTGTTTAACCAATATTTTATTTTCTACATAGATTGCAATACCTTCAACAACAGCAATAAAAATTGAGCAATACCCAAATAATCTATTACCTATATTCCAACATTCGATAGATATCATAGAGCGCTTTGTTCTATACCCTGCACCTGAATTTCTATTGTCACCTTTTGAGTTCGGCATATTAATGCAAACCACACCCATGAATAAACTCATACCAACAAATACCAAGATATTTATAAACAGATCTACTAGTTCCATTGTACACCCTTTCTGCTGTCAAT
>JAEWHU010000126.1 GCA_023387635.1 Bacillota bacterium | reverse complement strand
CTCTGATGTGTTATTTAAATTTAATACAGAAAACGCTAGACTATATTGATGAACATATACTAGAAAAAATAACCGTTGATGAACTAGCTAAAATATCAGGATTTTCAACATATCATTATTATAAAGTCTTCAACAGCTTTGTTGGTATGCCTGTGATGGAGTACATAACCAGGCGTAAGCTTCAATATGCTCTCTATGATCTTAGTAATGGAGAAAAAGTACTAGACATTGCTTTAACTTATGGCTTTGAAACCCATGCTGGTTTCACAAAAGCTTTCAAAAAATCATTTGGATATCCCCCAAGCTTTTATAGGATACATGCACCAACGGGTCTACTTAAAAAGATTGATTTAAAAAAATTAAGAGAAAATAAAACTGGAGGTATTATAATGCAGCCTAAAATAATCAATAGAAACTCCTTTAAAATAGTTGGGTATGAATTTAAAACTACGCTAAGAAATAATGCTCATTCTCGAGATATACCAGCTTTTTGGGATAATTGTAATCTTGAGGGTAAAGAAGCTATACTATATGAAACACAGTCACCCCCTAGACATGGTGAGTACGGTATTTGCGTGAATAGCAATATGGAAACCGACGAATTTTCCTATATTTTAGGAGTAGAAGTTACCAGCTTTGATAATGCTATGGTAGATATGTACCAACTTGAAGTTCCATCGGCAACCTATGCCGTGTTTACTACTCCCTCTGTTGGAGACCATGATTTTGTAGATTCTATTCAAGGTACCTGGAAGTATATACTAGAAGAATGGTTTCCAAACTCTGGATATGAAATTGATGATACAAAACTAGATTTTGAGTTCTACGACGAACGTTGTCATCCATGGGAATATGACAAATTTTCTATGGAAATTTATGTTCCTATTAAAAAGATTTAATCAATTTGCTCTTACGTTAATATTCTATTTTTATTAATATAAGATTTAATCCTTATACTATCAAAATATATTATTTATATTCGAGGTGAAATACTATGTTTAGTTTTTATAATAAACTTTCTACAGAAGTATATGACATAGATAAGCCTATTGGTCATTCTTTTGGAGATATTGAATTTTATAAAGAAAGACTTGAAAATTTGACTGGAAGAATTCTTGAGCCAGCAGTTGGAACAGGGCGCATATTAATACCTCTATTGGAGGAAGGTCTCGTTGTAGACGGTATAGATTTGTCCCGTGAAATGTTAGATTTATGTAGGGCTTATTGCGAAGAAAGAGGACTTAACCCTGAACTTCATCAGAAAAATATGCAGTCTTTTTCTATACCTCAAAGATATGAAGCTATCATTGTTCCTACAGGCTCTTTTTTGCTACTAGAAAATAGGAAGGATTCTATTAACGCATTGAAATGCTTTTATGAACATCTTTCGGTAGGTGGTCGCCTTATCATTGATATTTTTATGCAAAGGAATTTTAAAACTGGAGTTATTTCAACAAGAACCTGGACCACTCCTACAGGAGATTTAATCATATTAAATGAAACACTTGTAGAAGTTGACTTTATAAATCAATATACTATATCTCATATGCGATATGAAAAATGGCGTAATAAAGAATTAATACAAACCGAATTAGAGCGTTTCCCCCTCAGATGGTATGGAGTTGAGGAGTTTAGATTGATTCTCGAAAGTATCGGTTTCTCAGATATTATTATCTCTTCAGATTATAAGTTTGGACAATATCCAACAAAGGAAGATCAAATTGTTACCTTTGAAGCATATCGAAAATAGAGCTATATCTAATAAACGAAGAATGAGCCGAGCTAGATGTGTAATGATGATTGAGCTAATTATGCTATAACTAACATAAGGAATATATGATTTTGACATGTTAAAAAATCTGAATTCATTAAACAAACATTTTTGCCAAATAAAAAACATCTTTTCTAATAGAAAAAGAAAAGATGTTTTTTATTTACTTATTTCTCACTTTCTTAATTGTCAATGAGAGAACCACAATATTGGCATTCAGCTAAACTACCTCTAATAATCTTATTATTGGCACCACAACCTTTACAAGCAACAACAGTCTCTGATGTATTCGTATTAGTATTAGTATTAACATTAATATTAGTATTACCATTAGTGTTAAATGCCATATCCATTAAAGGCTGTACATTTTCAAATATTCTCCTTGCAGTATCAGGGTCAATATTACCACTAGTCGTAGTGGTAGAATGTACACTTGTATATACATTACCATGTGATGATTGATTACTATGTGATTCTTGGTTACTATGTGGTGGTTGATTACTACGCATTTCTTGATTACTTTGAACATCTCGATTATTTAATCCTTGCTCTCTAGGAAAAATAATTTCTCCTGTTGCTTCGTTAATATATATACCATTTAAATAACCTTTCTTAATCAAGTTTTGCACATCCTTTCTTGCAGTTTTATATGATGTTGGTATGACTGCCGCTATATTATTGATAGATGTTTCTTTGTTAGTTAAGATAGTTGATATATATTTTTTTAGCTTCTCTGAATCCTTTCTTTTTTTTCTACCAAGAAAAATCAATGAAGAACCTACAAATAGCAAAAAACAAATTACATTATAGTCCTCACTGCTAATACCTTGTGATGACAGTATTAATGTCATAAAGCCTACAAAGAAAATAAGCATCCAACCAATTACAATAGTTATAATTCCTTTAGAATTAGTATCAATTTTAGCTCTCTTCCAAATTAAAAATACTCCAACTGGAAAGAATAACATTGTTATAATAGTAAGTGCTGGAAAAGACAGCCACCACGGTATTTTAGGATTTGTAAGACTTTCCTGATTGTTAGCATTATAGCCGCCATAGTTTAACTTCATTTTATTTTCCTCCTTGCTTTACACTCTACTAAAATTATTTTAATAACCTCCTCGTTTTGCCTGAAGAGTTATCATATTTCTCTCTTTAATCATAGAAATAATATGATCTATATATTGTTTTACTTCAACTTCTTTCATTTCTTTATCATTTAAATAGCCAGATAATACTGTTATTTTATTGTTGATTTCTTTATCTAAAGCCGCATTTATAGAGATCTTATCACTGTATTTTAAAGTTTCATATAACTTCTCAAGGTGCTTTATATAAGATTGAAACTCTACGTTGCTTTTAAGAGAGAACGCTATGTTTTCTCCATCCTGTAAATAATTTTGCTTACTTATATTATTGTTAGAGCTTTGGACATTGGAGGAGACTATAAACAAGGTTATAGAAATAATAGCTGTAATACTCATTATTATAATTTGTACTGTAATAAAACTGCCTAGGTTATCATTAAATATTCTTTTTAAAAATAAGGAGATCAATGTAGTTAATATCCAATAACCGCTCAATGTTGTAATTATTCCCGACCTAATAAGTGCCGTTTTCATATAGGTACGATTTATAGATAGCAAAATTAATCCAGCAAACAAAGCAAATTCTGAAATCATCACAAAAAGCAAACTTGTATAATCAAAGCTTGTTCTTTCACCTTTTGAGAAGCCTACGAAAAAAGTTACTAATGTAACAGTTGCTATTATTAAACATATTATAATATTTGCAACTAATCTTTTATTCTTTTTCATTTGATCCCTCCTCATAATCAAAACTACATTTTATTACCACACTCTGGACAAAACTTAGGGCTACCTTCTACTTCAAAATTACAGCTTGAACATCTTTTTATTAAGCTTATTCCACATTCAGGACAAAATTTATTTTTTCCTTTTATTGATGTGCCACAATTAGAACATGGCTTTGGCATTGAACTTCCACATTTATGACAATTAGCAGCACTCATATTCACATCTGCTTTACACTCTGGACAAGGATTGTATGGATCACCACATTCAGGACAAAATTTTACATTTTTATTATATTTATAATTACAATTACTACACATAATCTGTTCTTTATCTATTGAATCATCAAAATTATGTCCACATCGACCACAGAACCGCTTTTCTATTTTAAGAGTAGCATCGCAGTTAGGACAAGTTTTTGTTCTCGCTGTTGTATTTATATTTTCAGTTATTCCGCTAAATTGATGACCAATAGCACCTCCCATACCAGCTCCCATTCCTAAACCAATTCCCGCTCCCATAAGTCCAGATTGAGCTGAACCAGGATTAGTAGCAGCTCCCTCTAAAGTGTCAAAGGAACGTTCTTGTATATAGTTATATCCTACAATGTCCATTTCAGCTCGCTTTGCTAAAGCGTCTTTCAGCTTAGTAACCCCAGAATCATCTTCTGGAATATTTATGTCATTTACATAAAAATTAACTAGCTTTATTCCATATTCCGACATTATAGGCGCCATCTTCTCCTTTATATGTTCGGATAATTCATCAAGATATGCATTGATCTCTAAAACACTTACTTTTTTATGTACTAAATAGGAAGATATCGCATCTCTTGCCTTTGTAAGGTATATTCCTCTAAAAAACCTTATCAAATTATCTTTGTCAAGCACAGGAAGTGTACCAACTAACTTCATTAAAAACTTTCTTGAATCTTCAATTTGAATTCCAAATTGACCAAAAGATCTCAGCGAGATAAATATTCCATATTTAGGATCCTGAAGCTGAATTGGTGTAGGTGTACCCCATTTTACATCAAGGGAGACAATCTTATTTATATACCATATCTCCGCAGTAAAAGGAGATCGTCCGCCAAAGGGAAGGTTTATTATTTTATTTAATAGTGGGATATTTGCAGTTTCTAAAGTATGTCTTCCAGCTGAAAATGAGTCTAGAGCTTGCCCACCTTTAAATAAGATAGCTTCCTGAGATTCATTAACAATAAGCTGTGTCCAAGTTCCGAGCTCTTCATTCGGATATTTCCAAGCAAATATATCTGGATTTCCATTATATTTTATAACATCTACTATTGCCATTATAAACACCTCTCTATGTTAATTAATTCTAAAATCTTAATTTAAATAAACAGTAGTTTGTTTTTTACTTTAATAATCTTTATTCAAATAAGTTTGACTCTATGTAGTTTTTATTGTTAATTTCATTATTATATAGACTACTTTTTTGATACAGTCCTCTATACATTTCGACATATTTTCAATTTATTCCTTCACGAGTATAAAACTCACTGTGAACTTTTAAACGGCAAAATTCGACAAATGATGCCTGACTATTTTGTTAGTAAAAATTTTTACATTTTCTTGATAGGCAATATATTCTAAAAATAGAATAATAACAATAAAATATCCTCTTTGGTAATAAATAATAACCAAGGAGGATATTTGTTTAATGTTCTGATTCACATATTTAACTTCTATTTCATGCCTTTTTTATAATAATCCGTTCCCATATTCCAAAGCTTCGTTGTAAACGTATCTTCTTCATCTTCTTGGTCTGTCATAAATGACATTATACTTTCAATATCTCCTGACATTTTATCTGCTTGGTGAAGAATTTGTGCCTCTACTGTTTTAGGCAGTACTGGTGAACCAAACTCTAAATGTCCATGATGACCTAAAATACCATTTAAAATAATAAGCTTATCGTCTTCGTCAAAATTATCTATTGTATTAATTACATTTAAGGTATTATGAGCTCCTAGGAATATATGCCCTAACATTGTACCCTCATCTGTAAAACCAACGCTTGGCAAAGCCTTATATTCTATAATCTTTGCCCAATCATGTAGCATTGTCATAACGATTAGTCTCTCTATTTGTCTATCTGAAAGCTTTTTAGTAGTAGCTACTGTATATCCAAACTTTAATACCTCTAGCGTATGTTGAAGTAACCCATGGTAAAAATTGTGATGTACCTGCCTTGCTGCTGGGTGGGTGGAGTATTTTTTAAAATAATCATTTGTAAAGATCATTCTATCTATTAGCTCTTTCATATGGGGACTATTTACTTTCTCATAGAAAAAATCCAGTCCCTTCGTCATGCTGTCTATTCCCCAAGTACTGGTTGGAATAAGATCTCCCATATTTACCTCGTCTAAATTGGCCTTTGCAATATGTTTGATAGTAATTTGAAGCTGACCTTGATATTCTCCTACAACAGCTTTTATATTGATTGGATCTTCTGAGGATAGGGCGCTAATAAAATCTTGATTCTCTTCATAATCCCAATACTTTGCTTCTATCATTTTAGAAGCATCCTGTATTATAAGATCCGCATACCTCTTACCATTCTTAGATGCTTTCACCTTTATATCACTCATTAAAACTGTAGCTTCGAAATTTTGACTTATATAATTTTTATTAATATCCTTTAATTGTTTTATGCTCATTTTATACCTCCTAGTAAAAAGTATCTAGTCCATTATAAACGGACTTATTGTTTATAACAAATTAATTTTGTGCTACCTATATTATAATTATTCTAAAACAATTCTTTATATATTATTTTATTCTATATAGTATGTCTAAATCCTTCACTAAATCCTTTATATTTAAATTCAATCCATTTTGTATACTAGGTTATAATTTATTTGATTAATTAATATTAATTAGGGTATATATGATTATGTGTGTGAAACAAAAATTAATTAAATTATAGGGGGAGATATTAGTATGAGTACAATGACAACATCAAATTTAAAATCCGCTTTCGGTGGAGAGAGTATGGCACATATGCGTTACATTTCTTGGGGAGAATTTGCAGCCAAGGAAGGATTCCCAAATGTAGGCAACCTATTTTTCGCTACTTCTTACGCTGAGCAAATACATGCTCAAAATCACTTTAGAGAACTTAAAAATGAAGTAGGCGATGCAGATGTAACTGCTGGTGCTGGTTTTGGATTAACAACTACATCAGAAAACCTTCAAGGTGCTATTAATGGAGAAACTCATGAAGTAGAACAAATGTATCCAGCATTTATTGCTGTTGCGGAAATGCAAGGTGATAAGGGAGCATTACGTTCATTTAACTACGCTGTAGAAGCAGAAAAAACTCACATTACATTATTCTCCGCTGCGAAAGCTGCTGTAGACAGTGGTGTAGATTATGATCAAGATACTGTTCATGTCTGTAAGGTTTGTGGTCATACATTAGCTGGAGATTTAACTGATCCATGTCCAGTTTGTAAAGTAGGCGTTAATATGTTTAAAACATTCGTAACTGAAGGAGCTTTAGCTCAAGCTTAATCTATATACTATTCGGTTAATATTTAAACTTACATAAAAAATACACCTTGTATAGATACAGGGTGTATTTTTTATGTATATTATATATATTAAGGGCACTTATGACAGCTTATTCCTACCGATTCTCTCACCCATATTTACTTTAGTCTCTATTCCATTCTCTGTATTTTTAATAATATCTTCATCAATCTTTACAATGTCCTTCTTTAAAAACATAATTACAGTAGAACCGCCAAATTTAAAATATCCCTTTTCATCTCCCTTTTCAACTCTTGTACCTTCCTTATACGTTTGAATTATAGAACCTACACAGGTCGCACCTACCTCCATAAGTACCATTTCATTAAAATTATCCGAATTAAACAAAGTTATTTCTCTTTTGTTCTGACAATATATTTCACCTATTTTCTTTAAAGCAATAGGATTTACAGAAAAATAATTACCTTTTATCTCCTTACTATAACTTACCACTCCACTGTCTGGAAAATGAAATCTATGGTAGTCCGATGGACATAATCTAATTACAACACATGTACCCTTATCATATTCCTGTGCTAGTTTATTGTCTTGAAAAAGCTCACATAATCTATAGATGGATCCTTTTACTTGGATCACTGCTTCTATATCAATATTTTCGTAAGCTAAAACTCTACCATCTGCTGGTGATATTAAAGAGCCGTATTCATTACAAATAGGTCTTGTGGTTTTTTTAAGTTTTCGTGCAAAAAAATCATTAAAATTTTCATATTCCAATATGTCTTCTTTTTCAGCTTCATCCATTTGTATATTTAGTTCATTGACAAATTTAAATATTTTTCTTTTGCTAAAAGATAAATCCTGTAGCTTGCCATATATGGAAGAAAACATTTTTTTTCTTACGATTAGCTGTAACAGTGAGTTCCCCACAGATGTTTCATACATCCATTTTAAATATTGATCTCCTGCTACAATTTCCTTTGTTCTTTCCCCTGTTTTTCTATCAATGTAATATATATCCATGCTAATATCATCCTTTTATTATTGTTTTTACTTTATTATTTAATCAATCCTTATGAATTTTAATAAAATGCAAAATGCCATCTACGATAATGAAAAACAATAAACTCACTTGTATACACTGTTTCATTCTGCGGATCAATGATATAAGTATGTTTTTTGTCTTTTAACTCACTTATTACATATTCATCAATATAATATAATTCACGATTTGTACTAAATTTATTTTCTACAAAAAACTTTTTTAGGTCTTTTTCATTATTCCAATTAATCGGATCGCCTAGTGGATAGTTGTTATTTTCATCCCTATACATTTCAATTTTACCTACGACATAATCATATTCTTCCTTATATTTTCCATAGGCATAATCCTCATATTTAAAATATATAGGCAAAGAAAACCCTGCAATTAGCACTAAAACCAATGCAAATAACCCTTTCTTATATGTAGTTTCCTTTCTTTTAACAACGAATAGCCCCTCTAATTTTTCTAATAATGGTCCCATAAAATTACTACCCCCTAATACGAAAGATTTTTATCTCTCTCTTATAAGTATAGTTTATAGTGCTGTGTATTGACAACGTCAATATATATTTACTATTGTTTTTTATTTATATACACAAAAAGATGGGCTTATCCCCATCTTTCTATATCAATTTCTGTTTTAAATTTTATTTAATATTTTTCATATTCCTACTACCTGGTTTTATTAGAGGTATATTATTTTCCTTGCATATTGGACATTCTTCTGCTTCATAGGATAGTACCTCTAAAGACAATGCTGCCTTAAGCTTTGTAGAAAAATCTATTGCTCCATTACTTCGATCCACTAGAACAGCTACGCCTACTAGCTCTCCTTCTGACTTTTTTACTATTTCTATTACTTCCTCAACGGAACCTCCTGTTGTAATTACATCCTCTGCAACTAATACTCTTGTTCCCTTAGGTATGTTAAAACCTCTCCTTAATACCATCTTACCATTTTCTCTTTCTGTAAACATAGTTGGTACACCTAGCTGTCTCGCTATTTCATAAGCCATGATAATTCCGCCTGTGGCAGGGCCTACTACAATATCTACCCTGTCATTTTTAAATTCTTCTGCCAGTCCCTTGCATATTTCACCTGTATATTCTGGATACTGCAATACTTGTGCACATTGCATATATTGGTCGCTGTGACGACCTGATGTTAATAAAAAGTGGCCTCTCTTTAATGCACTTGTTTTTTCTAAAATTTCTATTACTCTCTCTTTTTTTATCATACTAATTCCTCCATATATTTTAAATTAAATAATTTACGAAATTCTATTCCTTGCATACATCTTTTCGTATTATTTGATAAATTCTCTAATTTGCTTATCTTTTATAGATAACTTCTCCATTCACTATGGTATACTCAACTCGTCCCTTTACTAATCTATTATGAAAAGGGCTATTTCTACTTTTTGAAGCAAAGCTTTCTACATCTATTTTGTATTCTTCTGAAGGGTCTATAATCGCTATATCTCCTATCTTTCCTACACTAATATCACCCCGATCTAAGCCGATTACCTTTGCTGGGTTTATTGTAAGTTTTTCTATTAATTCTATGGGTGTGAGCCAGCCTTTATATACTAATTCTGTAATAGAAAGTGGCAAAGCTGTTTCTAATCCAACTATGCCAAAAGGTGCCTTCTTAAACTCTACATTTTTTTCATCACTATGATGTGGTGCATGGTCAGTGGCTATTACATCTATAATTCCATCTCTTAATCCTCGTTTTATTGCTTCTACATCATCTTCTCCTCTTAATGGCGGATTCATTTTAGTATTCGTATCTAAGGATAATACTTCTTTATCTGTTAAAGTAAAATGATGTGGACACACCTCCCCCGTTACCTTTGCGCCTATGGATTTCCCAAATTTCAGCAAATCTACTCCGAGACTTGTACTGATGTGACATATATGTAGCCTTGCATCAGTTCCTTTTGCTAGAACAATATCCCTTGCAATGATTACATCCTCTACATCCGATAGAATTCCTGGCATACCTAATTCTTTAGATACTTCTCCACTATTCATTACACCACCATATAAAAGTGCTTCATCCTCACAGTGTGAAAAGATGGGTATGTTTAGCTTTTTAGTAATCTCCATACTTTTTCTCATATGATCAGAGCTTTGCACAGTTCTTCCATCATCGCTTATTGCGCAGATACCAGCATCAGCCATCTCTTCTATATTAGTACGTTCTTCACCCTGCAATCCTTTTGTTATACATCCAATTGGCAGAACATTAACTATGGCATTTTTTCTGGATTTTTCTTTTATAAATTCTACAACTTCCTTTGAGTCTACTGCAGGTTTTGTATTAGGCATACAGCAAACAGTAGTAAAACCACCTCTTGCAGCACTTCTACTTCCTGTTTCTATCGTTTCCTTATAC
>JAEWHU010000120.1 GCA_023387635.1 Bacillota bacterium | reverse complement strand
ACATATACTTTTTTCCTCAGCTTCTTTATAACTAGTACCAAAACTAACAACTAAAATGCCTTGTTCTATCATATTTATACCACTGCATGAATAATGCAGCCTTTCTTTATCTAAAATTTTCATCCATGATTATTCAACATATTTTTATCAAGATATTCCTGAAAGCTTTTTTCATTCCTTGGAAGGATAGTTGGATATTTTTCACCTTTTATTCTTGAAATTAATTCAACAGTATGAAGCATAGTTGGCTTTTTTAATGATATTTTATTTAATAATAAATCATTACAAAAGATATTCTCTGGTATATCATCACCAACTATTTCACCATGATGAAATAATATTACTCTATCAGCCCATTTCCAAGCAAAATCAATATCATGGGTAGATATAAGAGTGGTCATTCCCTTTTCCTTTTGCTTTTCTAATATTTCTTCAAATACATTAATATTTATTCCATCAAGAGATGATGTAGGCTCATCAAATAGTAATACTTCTGGCTCCATTACTAATATATCAGCTATACTAACCCTCTTTTTTTCACCACCACTTAGATAATGTGGTGGTGATTTTCTATACCTAATTAAATCTAAATCATCCATAGCAGTTTGAATTCGTTCTCTTATGACTTCAGGCGAAAGATTAAAATTCATAAGTCCAAAAGATATTTCACTCTCTACTGTAGGAGCAATAATTTGATTGTCTGGATCTTGGAATACAAAACCTACTTCTTTTCTAAGAAGGGTTAAATCCTTCTTATTACGTTTTAATTCCTTGCCTCGATAGATAATCTTCCCATGATTCAGGGGTAGAATCCCATTTAGTATTAGAAAAAAAGTTGATTTTCCTGCTCCATTGTTACCGAGTACTGCTATACGTTCTCCCTTATATATTTTTATATTAATATCTTTTAATACCATGATTTCTTCATTATAAGAATAAGAGGCTTGAACTAACTCTATTATACATTCCTTCATAACCATAACCTTTCTGCAATAATAATTATTCCCAAAACAATAAAGTACATTACTCCTAGTATTACTTCTTGTCTATGTATTAACTTCTTCTCCTGCCAAAACTTTATACTCCCATTGTAGCCTCTTGACTCCATGGCATCAAAGCTCATAGAGGCTCTTTTAAATGATAGTACGAGTAAATTAGTCGCAATACCAAACATAGAACGATAGGAAGTTTTAAAGTCTTTATACCCTAATCTGCTACTTGCTGCAATGGTCATCTTAGCATTAACTTCTATCAATATCATTATATAGCGGTAGATTAAATACATTAATTCAATAATAATATCTGGTACTTTTACTTTTCTTAAAACACCTATTATATCAGCAATAGGTGTTGTTAAACTTATCATAAATAAACAAGTAATTGCACTATATGATCTGATAATAACAATTATAGTTTCATAAAATGAGGCCTTTGTAATACTTAAATACCAATGCATAAAAGGAATATTAACTATACCAATTTCTGTATTTGAAATCTGTATAAGGATAGCTATTCCACTTAATATGAGAAAAGCTATGGGTAGTGATAACAATCTAGCATATATGGATAGTTTTAAGTTACCCATATATATGGTAACAAACATCATAGAAAAAGCAATTACCACCATTAAAATATATGACTGTATAGTTATACAAAGTAATAAGGAGCTAATTCCAATCAACATTTTATAACCAGGGTTTAAGTAATTTAATAGCGATTGTTCCGCTAGAATATCAATATTTATTAGGCTATGGGAATCAGACATATTTTTTTCTTGCTACTAAATATCCAAAACCATATCCTAATACAATAGCACCAAGTCCTACTTGTAAACAGAATAATAAACTTTCTGTTTCACCTCCAGGAGGGGCTAATACACTTTCAAACCATGGTTCATATTCTGGACTTATTTCTGTTATAATTTCTTCTGCCACTCCATCTGCTCCAACAAATTCAGAGTCTTTGATCATTGCCAATGGGATTATTGCTATTAACGCGCATATTAAAATTAATATAATCACTAATGCTTTTCTACTTTTCATCTAATTCTTCTCCCATCTGTATATCCTAATTCTATTAATTCTGGTTTTGCATAAGTTTCAAGACCAATCATAACTACCACTGTTAAAATTCCCTCAATGATAGCAAGTGGAATTTGAGTTGTGGCAAATATACCTATAAATTTACCTATAGATGCCATAACACCGCCCACTTCACTTGGATATGCTATTCCAAGTTGTATACTAGTTACACAATATGTAAATAAATCTCCAATTGCTGCTGCTAAAAATATAGCTACTAATTTATTAATTCTACATTTATTACATAATTTATATATAAAAAAACTAACAAATGGGCCAGCTATTGCCATACTAAATGTATTAGCACCTAAGGTGGTTAAACCACCGTGGGCAAGTAATAAAGCTTGAAATAACAACACAATAAGCCCTATAACAGCCATTGGAGTTGGTCCAAATAATATGGTTCCAAGTCCTGTTCCTGTTGGATGGCTTGATGAACCTGTTACACTTGGAATTTTTAGAGCAGATAATGCGAAAGCATACGCTCCTACCATAGCCAGTATTAATAATGTTTTACGGTGATCGTTTACTATTTTTTTAATACGGATAATTCCTGCTACTATAAATGGTAAGCAAATAGCTCCCCAGGCAATACAAAAGCCCAGAGTTAAATATCCCTCCATAATATGCATTGCTTGTACTTTTTGTGTTACACCAAAAAGACATGCAATGATAACGGACATAAAAATAATTACTTTTTCTTTTTTTGTCATTTTGACACCTATCCTTTCTTTTTTAATGGTTTTCACCATATGAGTTTTGCTGCCCCTTTCGAGCAAAGTATACTTCATTCATCTCTTGAATATAAAAAAAACCTCTTCCAGTACGGAAAAGGCATGATAAACAAAGCTTCTTCTTAGAGCAGCTTTCCTTATTACACCAACTATAGTCCGTAGTTGTGCAATTCCAAATTATTAGGCAGGTCTTCTGGCTTAAGCGTCATAAAGAATATCTTGTCTTCCCGTGTGTAACCACAGTGACTTATTAAGATACCTCTGCTACTATTACAGCGGCGGTCCCGCGTGGGATTTTCACCCATCTTCCCTATTATCACAATTAACTTTGTGCACCTAATAATACCTATCATATGCAAGCTAGGTATAATACTTTACTATTAATTCCATCTATTACATTAAATCTTTTATAATAACTGTGGTGTAGTAACCAGAAGAATCCTCTAATTCATCCACTCCAATTAGAATTTTTTCATTTGGCATACTACAGTTTTCCGCCATTGCCACATAGCAGTTTTTCTCCTTGACTAAATTCTTAATTTCTTTTAATTTTGTTCCAGATTTCATGAGAATTTTTGTTCCAGATAGTTCAGATACTTTTGAAACACCATAAGTTGCTGGTATAATATGAATCTCTTCCTCTGCTTCTGACAGTGATATGGAAAGTGATGCTGCAACCTGGCAAAAAGATGGTACTCCACTTATAATTTCTGGGTCAAAACCTTTTTCTTTTATGCTATTATGAAGGTATATGTACGTTGAATAAATAGTTGGATCACCAAGTGTTAAAAAAGCAATATTTTTACCCATCTTTAATAGTTTGGTGACTTGATTTTCATTCTCTATACGACATCTTTCTAATAACTCCTTATCCTTACTCATAGGATAATCAAGTAAAAGAACTTCCTTTTTATCAATATCTTCATATACACCTTTTACAATATTATAAGAGGTACAAGAACTCTTATCTTTACTTGGTAGGGCAATGATATCACATTCTTTTATGATTCTTAAACCTTTTATTGTTAACAATTCTGGGTCCCCAGGCCCCACTCCTATACCATACAATTTACCTAACATATTTTTTCCTCATTTCTGCGATTCTTTTTGCGCATATCAAGTTTGTGGACGCAGCGCAGACACAAACTTTCTCCTTTATTACCTGGTATTATCTAACATATATAGTAAGGCATTACATATAGCAGCTGCTACATTACTACCGCCTTTTCTTCCTCTTGCAACAATGTAGGGAACATTAGAATCTATAATTAATTCTTTTGAACTTACTACATTTACAAAACCCACAGGAACACCAATTACTAATTCCGGATTTAATTTCCCCTCTTTCACTAATTGATCAATACGAATTAGTGCCGTTGGTGCATTTCCAATTGCAAAGATAAGCTTTTTATCTAGTGTAGCAGCTTTATCCATACTAGCTACTGCTCTTGTGGTTCCATTCTTCTTGGCTAATTCTGCTATATCATCGTCTGACATAAAGCAATACACTTCTCCACCAAATCGTTCTAAGGTTTTTTTATTAATTCCTGACTTAACCATCTGAGTATCAGTAACAATACAAGCCCCATCTTTAATAGCCTTTA
>JAEWHU010000376.1 GCA_023387635.1 Bacillota bacterium | reverse complement strand
TATGGATTACAGAATTGAAAAAAGAGAGAGCTTTACACTGCTAGCAATTGTAGAATCATTTGATAATGCAGTAGCATCAAATAATAGCAATGAGATACCTAAGTTTTGGGAACGATGTGGTAATAGTGGCGTATTTGACATTCTAAAAAAGAACACAAAAAATCATGATATCTATGGGGCTTGCGCTCCAGTATCAAAAGAAAGCACTTATTTTGAATACGGAATTGGGATGGAATACGATGGAGGTGACATTCCAGAAGGATATAGACTATGGGAAGTAAAACCTACCTTATGGGCAGTCTTTAAATGTATTGGTGATGACCCAAGTTGTATTGGAGAAGTATGGGATAGGATATTTAATGAGTTTTTACCTAGTTCAGAATATGAAATGCTAGATGATACGGACTTTGAATTATACCCACAGGATGCTTGTGATTATTTCTGTGAGATATGGATACCTGTGAAAAAGAAATAATTCTTGAATGCAATAATGCTTGAACGATATAATGCCTGAACGAAATAATACCTAAATTATTATACTCAAAATTATTATATTAAAACAATCTACTAAAAATAGTGTAGCTTACTAAAATTTAATTTGGTAAGCTACACTATTTATTATATAGAGATCTGTTCTTTAAATCCACTTGTGAAGAAGGCGTGTGAATCATAATCATAACTTTATAAACAAATTTTTTTCAATGTAGATTGATCCAATTATAACCATATGTTACACTTTATAATACTAGCTAATAAATCTTTTAGGAGTGCTAATACATATTATCTCCCTAGAAATGATGGATTTTTATTCAAATAAGACTTTTTGAAATTTTATAATACGATTATCATCTTTCCAATAGCCTACAGCTAAAGTATCTTTATTTACCCAATTCATAGACAATACTGCTTCCAAACCGAAATAATCATCTTCACTAAATATAGGGGTTATACTTTCCTCTTCAATACTAAGAAGCTGAGGACGGCTAGTTGTTTGCCCATATGTAAAGCATACATACTTCCCATCATCATCCACACAGATATTATCTATGTCATCAAAATATCTTGTTGAAAAGCGCTTAATTTCATTATCTTCTTTATCAAAGAGTATCCATATAGAAGAACTATCATCTGCGTTCCCACCCCATATAAAAAAGTGGCATAGTGTTATATCATTTGGTAATAGGATTACAGTTTCACCCAAATTCATACTTTTTTCATCTGAATTGAGTCTGTCAATGTAGGTTATAGGGACTGTAGTTCCGGATAGCAGATCAATTTTAAAATTATTATTTCCACCCTGATTTTCCAAAGGAGCTTGAATAACTGCCCTATCTCCTATGGCATTTACTAATCTTAAAAAACTTGCATTTTCGGAAAGAGATACATTCACGATTCTCTCTTTATACTCATCATAATTAGTGGAAAAGACTACAAATTCTTTCCTCTTATCTTTTTCTTCAATTTTTCCTGATTCAATATAGGCTTCTCCATCAAGTTCATACCAATAGTAGAAATTACCTTCTTTTGTTAATACTCGTTTCCCATCAGAGTAAACTCTTAAAATAAGTTTATCAATATACATATCTTTTGCCGCTATTTCTTTTTGTGATACTATAGCATCATGTATGAGATTTTTGTCCTGTACATCTTCCTCTGTCTTTGTTTCTTCTTTTTTTGGTGTTTCTCCCTCTGTACTAGGCAATGAAACATTTTCTTGCTTATCACATGAACAGCAAAAAACCATTATCAATATAAGTAAAAACCATACTTTTCTCATCTACTATCTCCTATAACTCTCATATTTATTGATTAACAATGAGTCAATGAAAGAACAAAACATTCCCATGTGTATTCCTCCAAACAGACATGAAATCAAATCCAGATAAATTTATTCTACATTTGAAATTTGTGGCCATTCTATTGCCTGACCAGATGTATACTCCCTTAACAAAGAAAGATTTTCACAATTATAAATAAAAAATATGAAATGAGGTGAAAAGTTGTATCAATGACGCGACGTCAAAGTCAATAGTTATACCTAAAAAAGATTAGAAAGTAAATGATAGGAGGATAATGTCACAATAAGAAATTTTAGCACTATACTTTCTACTGAACTCGTTTCCCAATGGGATGATATTCTTTAAATTCTAAATCTCACATGTTACCATATAAATCTTTAAATTACTTGTTTTTCTGTATTAAATTTCTCTTGCGGTTCGCCCCATGCACCAAGATTTTTGCCATTCCAAGAGAAATAAGTCCTACAAGTGGTACTAATAGGTGCGATATTTTGAATTCGATTTTCTACGCTTTCTGATTTATTACATAGTTTTTCATCAACCAGAACATTACGAACTTTACATAAGAAAACTTCTCCATCATTAAGCTCTATACTATTTGAAACTTCTAATTCAAAGGATACAGGACTACTTGAAAGAATCGGAACGTTTAATACATCACCCTTAACAGTATCAATATGAACATCCATCTTATCCTTTGTATACCCACTCTTATTTCCTAAATAATCTGCAAACGGTAATAGTTCTTCCGTTACAAGATTCGCAGAAAATACTCCAGTTGCCTTGATACGGTCTTTCGTAAGTTTGTTACCACCAATACATGCCATTATTCCCATTTCGGTATCCCAATAATAGCTTAACCAACAGAATAATCCAAAATTAGGAGTGCCATCTTCCTTATAAGTGCCATATAAAAATAAGGTTTGTGGACAAAAATCATTTGTTAAAGGTATGGAAATCTTATTCATTATTATTACCCCCATCTAAATTTTTCTAATACTATAAAGAATAATACTATATAGCACTATTCTTGTAAATATTATCCATCAAAATATTAAGTAATTAGATACAACAATAGTCTTTTATTTTATATAAAAAATCGCCATCAAATTAGCACTCATTGTGCTTATGGTGGCGATTTTTACTTATTATAGATAAATAATATTCATATAGTCTTTCCAACCACTCATTGTTTTTTATCCGTTTGCTTATCCAGTTCCGTTTTTATTTCATGCCTTACTTAAATCTGTTGCAGCTTCAATAACTTCAGCCGTTACCACAGGTTCTGAACTATGTTGTAATGAAACACCTAACTTATCCAATGTAATAAACTTTAATAGAGTATCCATAACGGTACTGCTGTGTCCACTAACATCACTACCTTCACTGCCTCCCATATTTACGATGGTCTTAGGAACGATGTCAACTTTAGAATTCTTAATGGCATCAGAAAGCTTATCGGTAACTTCTTGTATTACCCTATATTTTGCTCCACCATATGCCTTAACTTGTGCATCAATTGCCTGTGCCTTTGCCAAACCGATATTAGATTCTTTTGATGCCTCTGCTTCACCTTCTAATCGAATCTTAGACGCGTTTGCTTTCGCAAGTGCAATAATCTGATTAGCTTCTTGCTCTGCCTTACTGGCAAGGGCTGCACCGCTGTTACCTTCTATCTCAATCTGTATTTTAGATTTAGTAAGGAAACTTTGTTGCTCTGCAATGGCCTGTGCTTCTCTAAGTGATTTTTCACTTTCTGCTGCTGACTGCTGCTTTTGATATGTAACCTTTTTTTCCTCTGCAATTTGTCTTTCACGTAATTGCATTAATATATTCTCGATTTGAGAATCTGCAGCTGTAGTCTTAGGTGTTCCAATTAACACTTCTTCTAGTTGTAGATTATATTTCTCAAATTTTTCTCTCATCTCAAGAACAGCTCTCTCACGAATTGCACTACGTTCTTGAATCAACTCAATCAAAGTTTTTGTCTGAGCTACATCCTTAAAATAAGCACTTACCAAAGGATCAAGGGATTGATTAACAAGCATTCCAATATCTCCAAAACGCTGTATCACCCAAGGAGCTTGCTTATAATCAATATGCATAACAACTGATAAAGGAAGAGATGGCTCAAACGCATCCTTTGTAATTATATCGACCTCGGTAAGATTTTCATCGTATTTATGATCACCAGTTTCAGTTTTGTTCCACTTCAATATAATATTAGTTGTTGGAACCAATACAACCTTTCCAGCATCTGTATTAAATGCGTATTTACCTGGCATTAGGGGCTTTTCTAATACTCCTTTACAACCGACTTCAACAAGCTCGCCGTGTTTGTAATTTACTCCGGTGGTATCAATACCTTCCTTACCAAAAAAGGATACTACAACCCCAACAAATCCGATAGGTACTACTGTTTTTGGCCGAAATTCTACGGTAGCAAAGAGACGATTGATATAATAAGTTCCATCTGTTAATACCTGAATTTGCTTACCACGTCTACCACCAATCTCTAAAAATTTTTCTGGGTCCTGAAAACTAGCATGAGCTTCGCCCACATTGGGTGCAATGATTTCTCCCTGCTCAATAGGCGTGCCATCGTGTACCGTAACAATACCCATAATATCACTAGCCACATTGCCGTTGCCCATGATAACCACAGGAGTAAATGCACTTCTGTCAGATAGAGTTTTTTGCATACTAACTAGCTCACTGTGCTCTTGCTTTGGAGTACTTAATATGGTTTTAATATCACTTGGTGTAATTACAATAAACTGCGCCAAATTTATAGCATAGGTACCTTCTCTTAACATTCCTCTCTGGGGTCCCCTTTGCCCACCGTTTTTTAAAAAACCTGCTACATTTTGAAAATTATTCGCCTCCGGAACAATTTTACCAAGAGTTTGTGTGGGGGAAAGGGGCATTCCATCCCTTGCAAACAAATAAGCAATCTGTCCCTGAGGTACAGTTATCAGGGGATATTTATGTATTTTATACATGAGTGCAGTCTTAAAGTGAATTCCACCACGAAGTAAATTAGGCGAATAGCCTGCTTCTCCATTTAATGCAATAATAGAATCCTTTAGGGAACCTTTAAAGCTCCACCATTTCTCTACCACTGCCACTTCATTAGAATTAATGACCCTAAGACCTAATATCTTAAAAATCAACAGATAGGCCAACAAGAGCGCACCAATTACAATAATAATTAATACATACATAAACATTACCTCCCTAGAATTTATTTTTACTATCTCTTTCGTAGCATTCTGAGTGAATTTTATCCATTTAAAAGTGAAGTAAGAAGAACAAATGATACATTTCATTATATGCTTTTATTTATTAAAGAGACGTATGTAACTCATCTTAATGTAATTTTAATGCCACAGCGAAAACTGTAACTCTATCCTGATTTTTACTGTGCTATACTTAAAATATAAGTTAGTATACAAGGAGGTTTCTCTAAATGGGTATAGAAGAAACTGTAAATGTGCTTAATGTAAATCTCGAAATTGCTAAGGAACTTGGACTAATGAAATAGTATAATGACGTTAGAATTAAAATAGACGCCAGGCTTTAAATCCTGTGCGTCTTGCTTTATTCTATCTATACGTTTGCCCCATGTACATATACCTTTCTTATACTATAAAGTAATTGGGTAATTGCGAAACTCTTTTTTTATACGAATTTCATATGCACTTCATACTAATTCCTCCGCTTCAACGCTCATTCCGCTTAAGCGATATTCGCTTTAATTCCGCTCCGGAATTGTATGAATCGCATATGAAATATTAACAATTTAGAAGTTTCGCAATTACCTAACTATAAAGTAATTTCAAATATACTACCACCATTTCGATTTTCTAATACCCTTATCTGCCCACCATGTTTTTCAATGATATTTTTCACCATAGTAAGTCCAAGTCCTGCACCACCCATTTGTCTAGAACGAGATTTATCTACCCGGAAAAATGGCTCAAAAATAAGTACTCGCATCTCTTTTGGTATCCCAATTCCAGTATCCGCAATGGTGACACGTGTATGCCCATTCACACAATCCACATTGATTTTCACACTACCGTTTACATGATTGTACTTTATCCCATTCTCCACAAGATTAAAAAAAGCTCTGTGTAGTAGGTTTGTATTACCAATCACATATTGTTTGGTGCCCTCTAGCCATATGGTTATGTGCCTTTCCTTTGCAGGAATTGATAGTTCCTCAATAATATCCTCAAATAACCCATTCATTTCAATCTTTTGATTATATTCCATTGCATCCATATTAGTAAAATTTAAAATATCTGTTACTAATTCAGATAATCTGTCAGTGTGTGTTGATATGACATTTAACAGCGAGTCGTACTCTTCCCTTGTATGGCTTTTTTTCTTTTTAAATACCTCAACCTTAGTTTTTAGTACAGTAAGTGGGGTGCGAAGTTCGTGAGCCGCACTTTCTGAAAACCGTTTTTGCATAGAAAATGCTTCATCTAGTTTGTTACTCATTACATTAAATGAGTAGGTCAATTCGGCAATTTCATCCTTCGACTGAGGAATCTCCAAATTTTCCGATAAATTGTGCACGGTGAGATTTTTCATCTGGTTATTCAGCTCATGCAAAGGTTTTAGTGCCTTTCCTGAAAGATAGTAGGTTAGCACAGCACCTATGACAACAACAGCAATTACATATAATATACTCTCATATAAGAAGTTTTTACGTGCTGTACTTGAACTCTTTGTAGGTGCCAGTGGGTCTATTATTACAGCACCGCCCATGTCCACTGGGTCTTCTACAGATATTGAAGGTGTTAAAGGCGTTGCTTCAATCACATTAGCCATTCTATTGGCTGAGAAGTTTAAAATAATTGTAAGTCCAACACAGCATATCGCCAGTAACAAACCACATAGTAGGGTGAGCCGTAGCCTAAGTGATATTTTTTTTAACAAGATTTCTCCTCCCTTCAAAGTGGATATGATGACTTACTTATGAGTTTAAATAATAGCCTTCACCAATTTTTGTTCCTATTATATCAAAATGAAGTTCCGCTTTTAATTTTTTACGTAAGGATGCTATATGTACCCTCACGGCATTACTAAAGCTGTCGGCCTCCATATTCCAAACATGCTCCATAAGTTCCTCTTGGCTGATGACCTTATTAGGATTTAGCAAAAAATATTCTAGTAATGCCAGTTCCTTTTTTGTTAAAAAAAGTGGCTTATCCTTTACATATGCAGCTCTTTTTATTGTATCTAACGAGATAGAATTAAAAGTCAAAACCACATCTTCTTGTATGAAGGAACGTCTGAGTAAATTTCTTATTCTTGCTTCTAATTCTTCAAAATGGAAAGGCTTTGCAAGATAGTCATTGGCTCCAGTATCAAGTCCTAGTACTTTATCAGCTACATTGGCTCTTGCAGAAAGAATAAGTACCTTAATATCCTTATTCTGTTTCCTAACTTCCTTCAATAGTTCTATACCATCCATATTCGGTAGGTTCAGATCAAGTATCACAAGATCATAGGTTTCTACCAGAATAAGTTCTAGTGCTTCGCTTCCATCATAGCAAGTATCCACTGCATATCCATCTATTAATAATCCCTCTGCTATAGAGTCACATAAATCAATTTCATCTTCTACTACCAAAATTCGCATTTTTACACCCATTTCCTATTACATCTTCTAGCAGATGTAATATGCCACAAAATAGACAGGTTGAAAGAAACATTGTGTGGCAACCTTTCATTCATCTTGATTTTCTTACAACCAACTCATATACTTATCTATTATATCACATTTACATAAATTTTCTGATAAGAAAACAATTATTTCTTCTTAACACGGATTTTATATCACCTTTATTATAATTTCCTTATCATGACATAAAGTGAGGTTAAATATATGAAAGAATCAATTATAATTTTACTTTCTAAGGAACTTAATAAACAAGAAAGGAACTCCTTTGTGAGTAAGGTTTAGCTATGTTTGAAATAAAAAATGTATCAAAGCAATATAATGGAGAATTTGCCCTACGTAATGTCTCTCTTACCATTGGTAAAGGGCTTAACTTTATTATTGGTGCCTCAGGCAGTGGTAAAACAACGTTATTAAAAATCATGAGTGGTATGGAACAATCCTTTGATGGAGATGTGTTCTACCATGGACAAAGTATTAAGACTCTTACTGAAAATGAAAAAAGCTATTATTATAACCATGTTTTTGGTTTTGTATGGCAGGATTTTAATCTTTTAGAAGATTTGACAGTTTTAGAAAATATCATGCTTCCTGGGTATTTAAAAGTTAAGCAGGATAAAAAAGCAGTTTTTAAAGTTTTACATGAATTAAAAATAAGTGAACTTGCAGATCAAAAAGTAAAGCATCTTTCCGGAGGTCAAAAACAACGTGTGGCTATTGCACGTGAACTTATTAAAAATCCACAAGTTATTATTGCAGATGAACCGACTAGTGCTTTAGATAATAAATCAGCCAAGGTTACAATGGATATTTTAAGGGATATTGCAAAGTCAAGAACAGTTATTGTGGTAACTCATGATACTTCTTTAATTGATAACAAATCTACAGTTTTTGAACTTGATAAGGGGGAACTGGTTTCATCCCAATCTGATGTGAAGGTTAAACCTAGCAAACTGGATCTAGGTACAAAACACAGTTTAACATTTAAGAATGCTTGCACCATAGGAAAAAACAATAGTAAAAGTAAATTAGGGCGTTTTACTATCACTACCCTCTCTCTTTTGGTTGCTTCTATCCTATTACTTGTGACTTTAAGCGGTGCTATCATAGATAGTAGCCAAAGTGCATTTGATGAACTTTTTGATGCATATGGTGATAGTCTTTTAGATATTAGTGTAGCTGGTAGTTTCATGAGTGCCGGTGGTACAAATGGGGCTGAAAACAATGAGCCAAATGCTAATGTTACTCAGGACATAGGTGGTTTGTATGATAAGTATCTAAATGATGACCGTGTGAAACACATTGTATTTACACAGGCATTTGACAATATTATAGTATCTATTGATGATAAAGAATATGAAATTGGGTCCTCTGGTAGTGTTCCTGTAGTCAATGAACTCACGGCTGGTACAATGCCAATGGGCGCAGGGAATGAGGTTGTTGTTCCAAATAGCTTTGTAAAAAAACTAGGATTAGAAGATAAAGATATTTTGGGCAAGACTATGAATTTTAGTGGCACTGTTTACAATTGGGATAGTGGAGAACCAATAAAAATGCCAGTGACAAATACAGTTACTATCGTGGGTGTAGTGGATACCACAGCCAAGTATGAATATGAAGGACAAATCATGGAGTATTCTGTTGATGATTCATTTTTCTTTAGCAAAGCTGCTTTAGAAGAAATGCGAGCACAGGCAGATATTAAAAATGCTAATAGCAACTTTTCCATTCGCACTAAGACACCTGCTGATATGATCGCCATTAAAGATGAACTAAATGCAAATGGCATCGTACCCCTTGGCCGCTTTGAACTTGTTGAGGACATGGTTCGCCTTAATAATCAGACCACGGAGCAATCTAGTTCAGCTATGGTTGTAATCGGTTTTCTTTCTGTTATTGTGGTAATTACCACCTCCATGATTACTGCCCTAATGCGTAAACGTGAGTATGCTATATATAAGGTAAGTGGTTATTCCAATCATCATCTTACTATGATAACATTTGCAGAATATTTAATTGCATCAGCACTATCTTCATTAATATTTCTACTTACTTCTCCAATTATTAATATTGCAACAACCGCACTATGGAATGTAAATATACTGAGTGGGAAAATGTTAACAACCGGAACACTCCTTGTAGTGGCAATGGGCTTGCTATCCTGTGTTATCGTTTCTTATCTATGTGTACAAACAAAAGTCGTAACTTCACTTAAGACTGGAGAACGATAATATGATAACAATTAAAGACTTAACAAAAAAATACGGAGACACCACTATACTTGAAAAGACAAGCTATGACTTTCCACAAACTGGACTTGTATGCCTTATGGGCCCTTCCGGTGGTGGAAAGACCACACTTCTTAATCTCCTTGCAGGTTTTGACAGTCAATACGAAGGTGAAATTACAGTGGGAGGTGTACCTCTTCACAATATGAATGATAGGGATTTATGCCAGTATCGAGGAGATAACATAGGGTTTGTGTTTCAAAACTATCATCTTTTAAGTGGATACACTGTTCTTGAGAACATAATGCTTGCCTGTGAATTACATAACATGGAAACTTCACAAAGCTTGCAAAAAATATCCACTTTACTTAAAAAACTTGGTATAGAACACAAGGAAAACGAAAAGATAGAGAATCTTTCGGGAGGTCAAAAGCAACGTGTTGCCATTGCAAGAGCATTGATAGGTGAGCCACAGATTATTTTAGCAGATGAACCCACCGGAGCGCTAGACAGAACAACTTCCACTGAGATAATGACATTACTTAAATCTATTTCAAAAGAAAGGTTAGTTATCGTCATTACCCATGATCAAAAAATATGTGACTTTGCAGATGAGGTCATTCATATTAAAGATAAAAAAATTATATCCGACGGATGGTCAAAAGTTTTATCTTTTAAAGACAAGCCCATTGTTATCAGTAAACCAAGCAAGATATCTACCCTTGGGCGAGCCGCTAAAAACTTCAAAATACACATAAATCGCTATCTTTTAGTCTCCCTTGCTATTTCTATTGGTATGCTTGCTTTCTTGTTTTCTCTGTCCTATGGCAATATTATAGAACAATCTATTACAGACTTTAAGAATAAGAATACTGCTTTTAACAATGGTTATATTAAGGGTACAGATGATGGTACTATACTTGATATTTTAAACAGTGACCCCCGTATCGATAATGTGTATTATCAGTACAAACTAACAGACATCACCATGACTCTTGGCAAATCTTCAGTTACTATGAGTGAAAAATTTCCTACTGCTAAGGCTACTGAGGGGTTATCCTATGGCGTAATGCCCCGTCGTGAAAAAAGTGAAATTGCTATTACACCAAGCTTAGCTAAAAAATTTGCCACTGATATTAAGTCGTTAATTGGCAAAGACATAACCTTGACCGCAAGCGGTGAACAATATGTTCTCACTATCAGTGGAATCTATAATGCTGGATACGATGACTTTTTAATAAGCTCGGATATCGAGCAGATGCTATACACCGATATGACCCAGCTAGACAATTACTCCATCAGCTACGATGTAATGGAATTTGAGAATATTGTCCCAGTGAGCAATCTGCTAAAACTAAAAGGAATTGACACTAAAGATGCAGCAAGCGAGGTTTTCGCACTTCAAAATACATTTAATAGCTTGAGTCGACTGTTCCTAGTTATATCTCTATTGATTTTGGGAATGGGTCTTTTTATTTGTACCATGCTTTTAGTTAAACTACAAAACAGCCGTTACCATGAGGTTGGATTACTCTCTGCACTTGGATATAGTAGAAACCAGATAACTTCTATGATTTTGAAAGAAAACATGCTACTTTCGGCGCTAGCAACAGTTGTAAACCTTGTATTATTGATGGTTGCTATTCCAATTAGTAAGATTACATCTTTCCCATTTATTCTTACTAGTTTACAAATTATTCTGTGCATTGTGGCTACCTTTGCAATTGTTATGATAATTGGCGGTGCAGCAAGTTATAAGCTAATTCGTACGGAACCCGCAGAAGCTTTGAGAAAATAGAGCATTTAAATACTTGACACAAATTATCCTTTTTTAATGTTGTTTGTAATGGAATAATGTGGTAATATTGATTGGTCTGTAATAAATTGGACAAATTACTGTTATTAACATAAAAAAGGAGAGAAAAGACAGATGAAAAAGCTTATTAAAATGGTAGTACTGTCATTGGTATTAGCTACAATAACGCCTTTAACAATCCCAGTAACATCAAAAGTTGTAGAGGCAGCCGCAGTTAAGATTAACGTCGAAAGTAAGAGTACTTATGTAGGAGACAGCTTCACCTTAAAGATTAGTGGAACTAAGAGCAAAGTAACGTGGTCTACAAGTAACAAAAAAGTAGCAACAGTATCTTCTAAAGGTAAGGTTACTGCTATGAAAAAAGGTAACGTCACAATTACAGCAACAGTTAATAAAAAGAAATACACTTGTAAAGTAACTGTAGGCCCTAAATACAAAGAAGGAACATACACAATAGGTAAAGACTTACCTCATGGTGAATATGTATTCTTTCAGACTAAAGGTAAAGATGACTTTGATTATGGGATTTATGAGGTAGATGGCGCTAATGACGGTGTAGCCGTAATGTATACAACCATATCTGATTTTTCAAAGGAAATTTATAAAGAAGAGTATGGAATTACAATTACATTAATGAACTGCTATGCTGTTCCTATTAAATATGCAACTAACGTAGATACCAATAAAGGGTATGGAATGTTTAAAGTTGGAACACATATTGAACCTGGCACATATAAAATTGTTTCTACCGATAAAGAAAATAGTAGTGCCTGGGTAAGTGTATATAAGGATGCAAAACATTTTTATGACTCTAATATAAATAGTGATGATATAATAAAATATCATGATGATGGTTCTTTAACAGTTACTGTAAAAAAAGGACAATATATAGAATTTAGTCATTCTAAGATAGCTAAGAAGATTAAATAACAAGAACTACTATTATTCTAAGAAGGGGCTGTTGCTCCATGACTTATTTCTTGTCATGGGGCAATAGCCTCTTTGTCAATTATGTCTTTATTGGTAAATTTAAATCTAGTATTACCAAATCATAAGTCTCAATGACTATTAATTCAGCCACAGATAATGTATTCAGATTCTAATTCTAATTCTAAATTAATATAAAAATAAATTATCTATTTACAAACAAGAATACTTGTGTTAATATGTCGAAAGAATCTTTAAGAGTGGTACAGAGATACCAACAAGATTACAACATATAATTGGCGGACGCTATACGTCTGTACTTTTTGATAATCTTGTTAAGGCAGGGTTATTTTTTTTTGAGGTGAAAAGATGCAAACATTTAAGGCAGCTATTATGGATCAAAGTGCCGTTGAAAGGGCACTAAAAAGAATTTCACATGAAATCCTAGAAAAAAATCAAGGATGTAACAACTTATGCTTAATTGGAATATGTCGCCGTGGAGTACCTCTAGCAAGAATGCTTGCAGAGAATATTGAACAATTCGAAGGAATAAAAGTTAAATTAGGAATTCTTGATATCTCTCTTTATAGAGATGACATCACAGATATTTCCATTACTGGACCGAAGGTTAATTCAACTGATATTCCATTTGATGTGACGGGTATGGAAGTTGTGCTAGTAGATGATGTCCTTTATACTGGACGAACTGTACGAGCAGCTATTGATGCAATCATATCACTTGGCCGTCCCGCAAAAATACAATTAGCGGTACTTGTTGATAGGGGACACAGGGAACTTCCAATTAGAGGTGATTTTATTGGTAAAAATATACCAACCTCCAAAAGTGAATTAGTGGCTGTTAAAGTCCCAGAATATGATGGTGACTTATGCGTTGAACTTTACACTCTAACTGAAGAAAAATAACTTGCTAAGCTAAAAGTTTCTTAGCTAAATAAAAAACAGGAGGCAAAATAGTATGAACAAGAAAGAAAATATGAATATTAACAACGGTGCTATTGAAGATGCAAGTGTACTTGGGGTCCCTAAGATGCTTATCCTAGGCATACAACATGTCTTTGCAATGTTTGGGGCTACCGTGTTAGTTCCATTAATAACAGGTCTCGATATTAGCACCACACTTTTAATGGCAGGTTTAGGTACACTACTTTTTCATATAATAACTAAATTTAAAGTTCCTGCGTTCCTAGGTTCATCCTTCGCATTTTTAGGGGGATATGCAGCGGTTGCACCAAGACTTGCTGATGGTTCCTCAAACAAAGAGATGCTACCATATGCGTGTGCTGGTGTGTTTGTAGCAGGTCTTGTATATCTAGTATTAGCAGGTGCTATAAAAATGTTTGGAATTAAAAAGGTGATGCGCTTTTTCCCACCAGTTGTTACAGGTCCAATCATTATATCTATAGGTCTTATCCTAGCACCAGTTGCTATAGATAATGCCTCTGATAATTGGCTATTAGCCATAATTGCTCTTTCTGTTATTATAATTTTTAACATCTGGGGCAAAGGAATGATGAAAATAATACCTATTATATTAGGCGTTGTAGTTTCTTATGCTGTGGCCGTACTTCTTAATGAAGTTGATTTCTCTGGAGTTAAAGAACTAGCTGCTAAAGGATTTATTGGTGGTGTTGTAGCTATGCCTTTACACACTGATTCCTTTGCATTTAAACAATTATTAAATTTTGATTCGTTAACTCTTAGCGCAATTATTACTATGGTTCCTATCTCTCTTGCTTCTATGATGGAACACATCGGTGATATTTCAGCAATCGGTGCTACCACAGGTAAAAACTTTATTGCAGAACCAGGACTTCATCGTACACTTATAGGCGATGGACTTGCAACATCCTTTGCAGCTTTATTTGGAGGTCCTTCCAATACAACATATGGAGAAAACACTGGTGTTCTTGCACTTACTAAAGTATATGACCCAAGGGTTATGAGAATTGCTGCATTCTTTGCAGTACTCCTCTCCTTCTTTCCTATTATAAGTTCACTTATAAGTACCATACCTATGGCAATAATCGGTGGTATATCATTTGTCCTTTATGGTATGATATCTGCAATTGGTATTAGAAATGTAGTTGAAAACCAAGTGGATTTTACTAAGAGCCGTAATCTAATCATAGCTGCAGTTATCCTAGTAAGTGCACTTGGATTTGATAGTATTGGTGGTGTAACATTTATGATTGGAAGTGCTAACATTACACTATCAGGTCTAGCTATTGCTGCCATATTAGGTATCCTTCTCAATGCAATACTTCCAGGTAATGATTATGCATTTTCCTCTGAAGAACCTAATAAAACAGATATAAATTCTGAAATGGTATTGAGCAAATAGTAAAACGGATTACGAATTTCTTGTAATATAAACATTAAAATATAACGAAAAGCATCTACTATACTCGTGGCATGGTAGATGCTTTTTTTTAATGCAAACCATATAAAATCTCTTAACACAGATTTTATATGGTTTGTTTTAATATAGAAACATCAAATTTAGGAGGAACATAAATGTACATTTTAAAAAATTCAATTAAAAATCTATATCGCAACAAAGGGCGAAATATAATTGTTGCTATTATAATTTTAGCAATGCTAACTTTTACTGCTATATCAATGATTATTAATTCAGCCACAGATAATGTAATCAAAAATTATAAGGAACAGTTCGGCTCGGAAGTTTATCTTCAATATGACTATGATAAAATCGCTGAAGATGAAAAAAATGAGGGGTGGGCTGAAATTCCTGAAATCTCAGATGAGATTAAGATTGCATTATCAGATTCTGAATTTTTAAAAGAAACAATGATACAAGTATTATATCCAGCTTATGGAAAAGAACTAAAAGGGCTTGACCAAGAGAAAAGTGAAAGTAATGGTAACATAGAGTCCGCTCCTAACACTTCTGGTGGTTATTACGAACCAAATCTAACAGTATACGGATATAACACACCAGAACTTATGAAGGATTTTAAAGAAGGAAAAAGAAAAATTACAAGTGGAAAAATGTTTGAAAATGATAATGAATGCGTAATTAGCGAAGATTTTGCCAAACTGAACAATCTAAAGGTTGGGGATATCATTGAAATAAGTGATTTATCAAAGGATGCAACATTCGACCCTCTTAAATTAACAATAACAGGAATATATTTTGATGTGACTGAGAACAAATTCGGATTTTCTTCCCCATATACAAACCCACGCAACGAAATTCTTACCACTTATGAAACAATGAAAAACTATCAAAACAATATTGCCAAAACAAAGCTTTATACTGTTGATGCAACCTATTATTTAAAAAATCCTGAAATGCTAGATGCTTTTAATAAGGAAGCTCACGAAAAAGGATTACATAAGAATTATATGATGTCTACAGATGAGCTTAGTTACAACAAAATAGTAAAACCTGCTGAAAGTCTTGCTAATGTTTCAAGTATTTTTCTTGTTGCTGTTTTAATTATTGGCTCTGTGATTCTGATTTTATTATCTGTTCTTTCTATCAGAGAACGTAAATATGAAATTGGTGTACTTCGTGCAATGGGTATGAAAAAAGGAAAAGTAGTACGTGGTATTCTATATGAATCACTTATTACAATAGCTTTTTGCCTTGTAATCGGACTTTCAATTGGTGCAGCTACTGCACAGCCAGTTTCTAATATGATTAGTAAATCACAAGTTGAAAATAGTCAAAATAATAATTGGGGTGGTGCTATGGTAGAGCAAGAAGATATTGAAGTAGTGTTAACTCCAAAAGCTGTGGTTAATGTATCTGCTATTGCACTATTAATTGCTGTGATTTCAAGCAGTGTAGGCGTACTATTTATCTTAAGATATGAACCAATGAAGATTTTATCGGAAAGGAATTAAGAATATGAGTATTTTAGAGCTTAAAAATGTTTGCTACAAATATGAGGGAACAAGTAAAAATGTTTTGTCAAATATCAACCTCAGTTTTGAACAAGGTAATTTATATGTAATTATGGGGAAGTCTGGTTCTGGAAAGACCACACTATTATCTTTAATTTCTGGATTAGATATAACTACAAGCGGTGAGATTTTATGGAATGGAAAAAATCTAAAAGAAATCAATCGTGATGACTATAGAGCAAAAGGAATAGGAGTAATTTTTCAAGGCTATAACCTTTTAACAAATGCAACTGTGCTTGAAAACATCATACTTTCAATGAATATTAGCGAAAGTAAAATTAAAAATAAGAAGCAATATGCACTTGATATTCTATCCAAAGTGTCCATAGATGAAGATCTAGCAAACCGCAAAACTTTAAAGCTTAGTGGTGGTGAGCAACAACGTGTAGGTATTGCAAGAGCATTATCAAGCAACCCAGATATTATTATTGCTGATGAACCAACAGGAAACTTAGATACAGATACGGAAGAAAACATTATGGAGATTCTAAAAGTTCTTGCCCATAACCAAAACAAATGTGTTATTGTTGTAACTCATTCCAAAAATGTTGCAAGCTATGCAGATAAGGTTATAAACCTATCTTTTGGAAATCTGATAAGTTAAACTAGGTAATGACTTAAACAAAATTCATATCAATAATCCCCTGTGCAAAAGCACGGAGGATTATTGTGTAAATGAGGTTCTTATTGTCCCTTCTGATACGTTCTATGGCATTAACAATTTACGTCAACATCTTCTCCTCTAATGTATATTTGAAATATGCATTGTCCTCATACCATAGTGGGAAGTTCGTTCCCCACACATTATTATGGAGAATATAGGACAATCCGTCAGTTTGGGCATTTTCGAATATGTTATCAAACTCCAGAATTTTTCCTTTACCAATACTAACTAAAGGAGAGTGATGATTGATGATTTTGTATAAGCTGTCGTCTGTTTTAAATATAACATTTTGCACTGCAGACAAATTTCTGTTTCCATTTTGTACGACTGTCATCGGGTCAATTTCAGTGCCAATTTTAGTATAACTAAGTTGGTCATTAATACAACTTGGATATATGTGAAATATTGTGCTTTCACTTAGTCTGTTTGCAGGCTTATTTAACCATATAACTTCAATACCTAATTTGTTGTCTTTGATGGTATATATAATTTGAACATTTTTTGCAGCACCTAAATTTGAATAGAAGTAATCATCAATTGTAAGATTGGTAGCAATTTTAACTTCGTCACCATTTATTACAATCTTGCCGCTATCAAATGTATATGGAAATCTGCCTTGTTTGTATTTTTTATCCACATATTTAAGAAGTGGACGCGCAAAGTCACCAATTGCCCACGAGAATGTATTTTTTAAGTTGCGACTATAATTATTCAGCCAAAAATCATAGTCAGCCTTGCTATAAGAAATATATTCTACAGCGGGTTTACTATTTTTTTCAATAACTGTTTTACCGTTTAAAATAAGCTCTGAAATGCCACCATATCCATTTATCCCAATGGAATGATTGTTTATGATATAGGTTTTATCTATATGTAGCATTTCTCCATCCATTTCTATTAATTGTGTTGGACGAAGTAAAGATAGTTCCTTCAATGCTTCCTTTTTATGAAAATCAGAAAGTTTTGATATAGCTGCGTCAATATATTCTCTTTGCTCTACCCAACTTTTTTCTATAACTTGATATGAACCTGCCTTATATCTTTTTTCAAGTCTTCCTACTACTGTCAAAAAATTTTGAGGAAAGTCTCTGAACATATGCTTCATTGTTACTTTGTCTTTTTTTCGTGCCTTATCGAAATCCTTACGAAGATAATTTTCATAGTCGGCAAAATAGCATTTCGAATCCATTCCACAGGTATGCTCCGCTATGCACAACAAATTATCCACAAGAGTTATGTATTCTTCACTATCTTTGTTCATACTACCATCAAAAAGCCATTTGTTTTTAAGATCGCTAAGAGTCCTTAAAGCTGCCGATTTATAAGGGTCAGACGCTGCGCCGTGAATCCAGCTGTCACAGATTTCATCTTCAATAACAGGTAATTTATCCTTGACAGCCATAATCAGCTCGGCGTAATCATCCATTCTACCTGCTACTATTTCATAATCAGGATATTTCTCTTTTAGTACTTCTAAGTTATTAATTACGTTGCTTACTACAGAGGCACCATGGTTATCTGCAGTATGGTCAAAATACAAAATATCATCAATTAAATCACTTTTGTATTCACCTCCATAATCGCCTGAATATATAACGATTATTTCATCCTTCCCCTGTTTCCAAACAAAGCACGGTGGAACATTAGCTAAGGCTGACGCACCATTAACACCAATATGTAAAAGTTTAATACCGTGCTTACAAAGAAGAGGGACAAGCCCAATTGTGTGCCCTGGTACATCTGTCATTTTAGCCGCAATGGTTTTTCTACCAGATATCTTATCAAGTTCGTCTACAATAGACAGCCCATAGTCCAAGGTATCAATATCAAGTAATTCCGTATGAGTTGTAAATGGCATTGCGTGGGGTGCAATGTTACCGTTTTTTAATGCCAAAATAAGTTCCTTTTTATTTTCATCACGGCTTTTAGTTAATGCCTCTTTTAATATCCAAGAGCCTGTTGTCCATACAAATTTCTTCTTGTCGGTATTAACCTCCTTCGCAATATTTATTGCGTTTGGAATAAAAGTGTCAATATACTTCTGCTTGATGTTTTTCGCATAATCTGTAAAACCTAAATCCAAATGAGTTTTTGAAACTACAATAACCTTTCTCATAATACTCCATTCTGCCGTGTGAATATTCCTAATTTTCACACTACGCCTCGAATTTTGGTGTCAGCACATATGTTCTGTGTAAAAAATGCCAATCTCTCTTCCTTTATTCTGACAGCACCAACTTATACTTCTAGTACCATTCCATCGTATGCCACAATAAATCCATATGGCCTCACCATATCTTCTAATTCACTATGGGAAAGCAGCCCATTATGAGAAAAATGGTTCACTACAACTTTGGTCGTTTCGTTCACACATCCAATTTCTTTAAATCGTTTATATGCCCGAATATTTTCAGATATCCCCATATGACCAGTTCCGCCCGAGAACTTGCCCATGGTACTATCAAGGCTGATTATATCTAGATGAATTCCTTCTAAGAAGTCCCATACTTCCTCTTTGTAGAATCCGGAATCATTTCCATAAAATATACGTTTCCCATCCTTTTCTATTAGAAAAACCAAGCAAAGCTCATTCTCTTTATGAGAAGCTGGAAGTGGCGTGACCTGATACCCCTCTTTTGTGCTAAATGACTTCATAGTTTTCACAATCTGAAACGATACCACCTCAGATATATTAGGGACGTCATTCTCTTCTGCCAAAGCAATCTCATATAAACGTTTCACACTGCTATTTCCATATATGGTCAAACAGCCTTTCTGCTGATGGGCATATGGACTTCCCCTCATAATAAGTTCTAACGGGTAAAAATGATCCTGGTGGGAATGAGTAACAAGAAGACTCTCAATATCCCCAAGGTCAAACCCAAACCTTATGGCGTGCCAATACGCATCAGGTGGGAAATCTATGAGTAGCTTCCCATCAATGAGGGCCTGGGATCTTGTCCTTATATCCTTCCCTCCAAGCTTTGCCGCTCTCTTACATGCTTCACACTTACAGAACACTGCTGGCCACCCTTCTGCTGCTGCTGTTCCAAGATATTGTATATTCATTATTAGCCCCCCTTTTTTCATTTCTAATTTTCTTTCGCACTTCTTTTATGTATTCTTCTTGTTTTTTTTACTGCCAGATGGCAGATGGTAGATGCTATCACAGTAATGGTCAGCCAAGTAATAATAATAAAAGTCTCTAAAGTCCAAATTATCTCTTTATTATCCATTGTTTTCCTATCGAACTATTATATACTTAAAATTACAACATTATCATGTATAATATATTATCAAAGGAGGCACTACATGAATACAACCCATATTCAATTAAACAAACATTGGAAATTCTGTTATGGAGATACACCGGACGCATGGTTTAAAGGCTATGATGACTCTAACTGGCAGTCTATTACCCTACCCCATGATTGGTCTGTAACTATGCCATTTTCCCAAGATTTCTCAAGCGGCACTGGTTATCTTGCAGGCGGTATCGGCTGGTACCGTACTCACTTTAAACTGCCAAAGGAATACATAGGTAAAAAAATATCAGTGGTTTTTGATGGAGTATATAAAAACAGCCAGGTATGGTGTAACAGCTATTATCTTGGGAAGCGGCCAAGTGGCTATTCCACCTTTTCTTATGACATCTCCTCTTTTGCACGTTTCGGAGAAGATGAAAACGTACTCAGCGTGAAAGTAACCCATACGGATCTTTCCGATTCCCGTTGGTTCACAGGTTCTGGCATAACAAGGAAGGTAACCCTTCTCGTTGAAGAACCAGTTCATGCCAAGGAAAACGGTATCTTTTTTACAACACTTAGAGTGGATGACAAAGGCGCTAATATTGAAATCTTACATGAAATCTGTAATGATTCCAATACCGTGCAGAAACTTAAGGTAGAAAGCATACTTTCAACGACCGACGGTACCAACGTTTTATCACTGAGCGCGTGGGAGACATTTTCCCCTTTAGAGACCAAACAGATTCTGTTAAACGGCCGAATAGAACATCCTAATTTGTGGAGTCCTAAGACACCATATCTGTATGACCTTAATACTTTTCTTACCTTAGAGAATGGTTC